>CAJUCA010000009.1:67706-77569 GCA_910585265.1 uncultured Oscillospiraceae bacterium
CAGCTGGCGGTGAGCTACGAGCCGGCGGAGCTGCGGGGCGGCGAGCTTCCCACCACGGAGGACGCGGGGGCGGAGCAGCCGGCGGCGGAGGAAGAACTTCCCCCGTTTGTGCCTGAGTATGATCCACAGGTGGAGGATTCCACCCCTGTCAGCCCTGACACGCCCGTCAAGACTTTGGCGGTTTGCCCGGTGGAGGGCTGCACCGCCTGGGGCACCCATACCCATGACGGCGCGACCTACCTGTGCAGCGGGGGCCACTGCGGCGGCGTGTGCGACGGGAGCTGCGCGGCGGGGGTCCCCTCCGGCGGACGGCACCATGGCGCGGGCAATGGGAACGGCCACCACGGCGGACACCACTAAGAACGCGAACAAGCACCCCCGGCACAGCCGGGGGTGCTTGCCTTTTGCCGGTTCCTGTGGTATACTGACAGCGGCCCCGCAAAAGGGGCTTGGGTGCTGTGTGTTTGAGTTGCTATGGCAGCTGGTCACATTTGTCCCCGAAAGAGGGTGACCACATGATGCTGATCACTGTGACGTTTCACGTCAGGGAATGGGCAGTTACCATTCAAGTGAGATGCAGAAACCGCCACTCTGGCAAGTGACGGTTTCTTAGGTCATTTCTGAGAAATCAAGTTCCTTAGTCGGATCAGCCGCCAACACGCGGCACCCTTCTATGGTGATTATACCCCACGGCGCGGCCCTTGTCAAGGCCAACCCCGTGGGGTTTGCCTTTGATTTTACGGCAGCTCCAGGCCCTCAATGACCTCCCGGAGCTGGGCGGCGGAGGAATTGAGGGCCTCCCGCTCTCCGTCCGCCAGGGGTATGTCCAGGATCTGCTCCACCCCACGGCGGCCCACGATGGACGGGATGCTCAAGGCCAGCTCCCGCAGGCCGTACTGCCCGCCCAGCACCACCGACACCGGGAGGATGGCCCGTTCGTCCTTCATGATACACTCCGCGATCCGGGCCACCGCCATGGCGATGCCGTAGTAGGTGGCCCCCTTGCGCTTGATGATCTCGTAGGCACTGTCCCGCACGTCCTCGTAGATGCGCTGCTCCGCCTCCCGGTGGCTGGTGTGGCCCCGCATTTCGCAGAAATCGTCCAGGGGCACCCCGGACACGTTGGCCCCGCTCCACACCGCCAGCTCGCTGTCCCCGTGCTCCCCGATGATGACGGCGTGTATGCCCCGGCTGTCCACGTTCAGGTGCTCGCCCAGCAGGTATTTCAGGCGGGCGGAGTCCAGCACCGTCCCCGAGCCCAGCACCCGGTGGGCGGGGTAGCCGGAGATGCGGAAGGCGGCGTAGGTCAGCACGTCCACCGGGTTGGAGACGATGAGCAGGATGCCCTCGAAGGGGCGGGCGGTGATCTGGGGGATGATGGCGTTGAGAATGTTCACGTTCTGGCCGATGAGCTCCAGCCGGGTCTGGCCGGGCTTCTGGTTGGCCCCGGCGGTGATGACGATCAGGGCGCAGTCGGACAGGTCGTCGTAGGTCCCGGCGTACACGTCCATGGCGGCGATATAGGGCAGGCCGTGGCTGAGGTCCATGGCCTCGCCCTCCGCCTTGTCCCGGTTGGCGTCGATGAGCACTAATTCGCTGAACAGGCCCCGCTGGATCAGGCTGAAGGCACAGGCGGAGCCTACGAAGCCGCAGCCAATGACGGCGGCCTTGCGGTGGTTGAGCATGGGAAAACCCCCTTCTGTTTTCGGATAGTTTGCCCGGAACAGAGGGGGTTATGCCTATTTGTCCAGCCGCTGGCGGCAGTAGGGGCAGAAGGAGATGCCGCGGCCCAGGCTCCAGGCCAGGTTCCAGCCCAGAAGCTGGCCGCAGTGGGGACAACGCCACAGGGAGAAGGCGCAGGCGATGAAGGCCGTCAGCAGGGCGGCGGACAGCAGGCCCAGGAGGATGCTGTCCAGCAGGGCGGCCAGCAGGAGGGACAGGGCCAGGGCGGCCAGCAGGGAGAGCAGGATGTTGCGGGCTTTTGGGAGCTTCATGAGGTTCGCCTCTTTATGGGAGATCGTCCAGCCGGCGGCCGCAGCCGGGGCAGTATTTGGGGTCATCCCGGCCCAGATGCCTGCCGCAGTGGGGGCATCGCCACCAGGCCAGGTTGACCCCTATCAAGGCCACGGCAAAGGCCAGCGTCGGCCAGAGAAATACTATGGAATTTGTGATGCCAAACAGGGCCGCCATCAGAATACAGCCCCCCATGAGGGCATAGATCAGGTATTTGACTTGTTTCAGCTTCATGCTCCGCTCCTTTCCGTTATTGCAGGCCATAACGGTTCAGCACCGCCGTGAACCAGTCCGGGAGGGGGGCCTCCACCGTCAGGCGTTCCCCGGTGGAGGGGTGGGTGAAGGTGAGCTGCGCCGCGTGGAGGCACTGCCCCGCCAGGCCGGGGACGGGCTTTTTCCCGCCGTACACCGTGTCGCCCAGGAGGGGGTGGCCCAGGTGGGCCAGATGGACGCGGATCTGGTGGGTGCGGCCCGTCTCCAGGCGGCAGGTCAGGTGGGTGAGGCCCTTTTGGCTGTCCACCACCTGCCAGTGGGTGACGGCCTCCCGGCCGTCCGGCACCACGGCCATCCGCTTGCGGTCGGCGCGGTGGCGGGCGATGGGGGCGGAGACGGTGCCGCTGTCCTCCCGGAAGCCGCCCGCCGCCACGGCGTGGTACAGGCGGAACAGGGAGTGGTCCTGGAGCTGGGCGGCCAAGGACAGGTGGGCGCGGTCGTTTTTGGCGGCGATGATCAGGCCGGAGGTGTCCCGGTCGATGCGGTGGACGATGCCGGGGCGCAGCTCGCCGTTGATGCCGGAGAGGGTATTGCCGCAGTGATATAACAGGGCGTTGACTAACGTGCCGTCCGGGTGGCCGGGGGCGGGGTGGACCACCATGCCCACCGGCTTGTTCACCACGATCACGTCCCCGTCCTCGTAGGCCACGTCCAGGGGGATGTCCTGGGGGGTGAGGCCGATGGGCTGGGGCTGGGGGGGCGTGATCAGGAGGGTGTCCCCGGGCTGGAGGCGGGCGTTTTTTTTCAGCGGCCTGCCGTCCAGTGTCACCCGGCCCTCCTCCAGCCACTTCTGGGCCGCCGAGCGGGTGAGGCCGTCCAGGGCGGCGGACAGGGCCGCGTCCGCCCGGTTTGGCTCACGGACCGTCAGGGGGAAGCTGGGCAGCGTCATCAGGGCCGTCCTCCTTTTTTTCGTCCTTGCCCACGTAGAACCACACGTACAGGAACAGCAGGGGCACGCCGACGGTGATGCAGCAGTCCGCCACGTTGAACACGGGGAAGTCCATAAACACCGTCTGGAGCATATCGGTGACGAAGCCGAACAGGGCCCGGTCGATGAGGTTGCCCACGCCCCCGGCCAGCACCAGGGCGGCGGCCCAGCGGCCCAGGGCGTTTTGGAAGAAGCCCTTGACGATGAGGGCGCACATCACCAGCACCACCAGGGCGGAGGTGAGGGTGAGCAGCCAGGTGTGCTGGCGCAGGAGGGAAAAGGCCGCGCCGGTGTTCTGGACGTAGGTCAGATCCAAAATGCCGGGGATGAAGGGGATGGAGCCGCCCAAGGGGATGCCGGTGCGGACGGCCAGCTTGGTGAGCTGGTCGCCGAGGATGAGGAGGACGGCGAGGATGGCGTAACCGTAATACATGGGATCAGCCTTTCTGTTTTATGGATTAGAACCACAGGGCTTTTTCGTTCCGAAATTGCGGGGATGTGCTGTCCTGATAGGGATCATAGCGGTTCTCATTACAACCAAATTCCTTTAAAAAAGAGATTTTGCCATCCGGCATCCATTTTATGAGGGAGATTCCATCAAAAGCCTCCACAGCACCGTCGAGCATGGCATTTTTAAAGTACCACTCCACGATTGTTTGATCCTCTTTATGGAAAAACTGCTTGATTTCCCACCGCAAAACAGTGCCGCGGGTGTTCCACTCGTCGAACCAGAGCTTGATTTTTGGGATGCCGTGATATTCCGGCCCCCAGCTCTCGATATAGACCACATCATCGGAAAAAATACCGGCCATACCTAAATCGGCCTTTTTGAGCCACATATCAAACCATAGCCTGATGGTTGCTTCCCGCTGCTCCATTGTGTATTCACGCTCCATTTATCGCTGCTGTCAGTAAAAAATAACTGCCGGGGCATAAACCCCGGCAGTTATTATATCACAGCTTTTGTTATTTGGAAAGGGCCTCGTCGATGGCCTTGGCGGCGGTCTTGCCCGCGCCCATGGCCAGGATGACGGTGGCCGCGCCCGTCACGGCGTCGCCGCCGGCGTACACGTTCTCCCGGCTGGTGAGGCCGTTCTCGTCGGCGATGATGCCGCCCCACGTCGAAGTCTCCAGCCCCTGGGTGGTGGATTTGATCAGCGGGTTGGGGCTGGTGCCCAGGGCCATGATCACGCAGTCCAGGGGAATCTCGAACTCGCTGCCGGCTTTCACGATGGGACGGCGGCGGCCGGAGGCGTCCGGCTCGCCCAGCTCCATCTCCACGCAGCGGATGCCGGACACGGAGCCGTTTTTCGGGTCCCGGGGATCGTCCGGGTTGTGGTAGCCCAGGATCTCGGTGGGGTTGGTGAGGGTTTTAAAGATGATGCCCTCCTCCTTGGCGTGCTCCACCTCCTCCGCCCGGGCGGGCAGCTCCTTCTCGCTCCGGCGGTAGACGATGTACACCTCGGCCCCCAGACGCTTGGCGCACCGGGCCGCGTCCATGGCCACGTTGCCGCCGCCCACCACCGCCACGGTGGTGCTGTGCTGGATGGGGGTGTCGGAGCCGTCCTGGTAGGCCTTCATCAGGTTGATGCGGGTGAGGAACTCGTTGGCGGAGTAGACGCCCTTCAGGTTTTCGCCGGGTATGTTCATGAACTTGGGCAGGCCCGCGCCGGAGCCGATGAACACCGCCTCAAAGCCGAACTCCTCCTTCAGCTCGTCGATGGTGATGGCCCGGCCGATGACCATATTCGTCTCCACCTTCACCCCCAGCTCCTTCAGGGTGTCCACCTCCTTCTGGACGATGGACTTGGGCAGGCGGAACTCCGGGATGCCGTACACCAGCACGCCGCCCGCCAGGTGGAGGGCCTCGAACACCGTCACGTCATAGCCCTTTTTCGCCAGGTCCCCGGCGCAGGTCAGGCCCGCGGGGCCGGAGCCGATGACGGCTACCTTGTGCCCGTTGGGGGCGGGGGGGACGGCCTTTTCGGTGGCGTTGGCGTTGTGCCAGTCGGCCACGAACCGCTCCAGCCGGCCGATGCCCACCGGCTCGTTCTTGATGCCCCGGACGCACTTGGCCTCGCACTGGCTCTCCTGGGGGCAGACCCGGCCGCACACGGCGGGGAGGGCGGAGTCCTGGGCGATGATCTGGTAGGCTCCCTCAAAGTCGCCCCCGGCCACCTTGGCGATGAACTCGGGTATGCGGATCTGCACCGGGCACCCGGCCACGCAGGGCATATGCTTGCAGCTGAGGCACCGTTGGGCCTCGTCCATGGCCTGTTCCCTGGTGTACCCCAGGGCCACCTCGCTGAAGTTGCAGGCCCGCGCCTGGGGGTCCTGGTGGGGCATGGGGTTCTTATCCGGTCTCATGTTAGGCATGGTTATTGCACCTCCTGGCGGAAAAGATTGCAGGCGTCCTCGTAGGCGTGCCGCTCGAAGTCCTTGTACATGGCACCCCGGGCCATGGCCTCGTCGAAGTCCACCTTATGGCCGTCGAACTCCGGGCCGTCCACGCAGGCGAATTTGGTCTCGCCCCCCACGGACAGGCGGCAGCCGCCGCACATCCCGGTGCCGTCGATCATGATGGGGTTCATGGACACCACCGTGGGGATATCGTACTCCTTGGTGAGCTGACAGACGAACTTCATCATGATCACCGGGCCGATGGCGATGACCCGGTCGTATTTGGCCCCCGCCTCGATCTGCTCGCGCAGCAGGTCGGTGACCAGGGCCTTTTTGCCGTAGGAGCCGTCGTCGGTGCCGATGATGAGCTGGGTGGAGGCGGCCTTGAACTCGTCCTCCAGGATCACCAGGTCCTTGTTCCGGAAGCCCACGATGAGGTCCACGTGGCAGCCCACGTCGTGGAGCTTCTTCGCCACGGGGTAGGCGATGGCGGTGCCCACGCCGCCGCCCACCACGGCCACCCGCTTCAGGCCCTCCGTCTCGGTGGCCTTACCCAGGGGGCCCACGAAGTCCTGGAGGAAGTCCCCCTCCTCCTTGTGGTTGAGCTTTTCGGTGGTGCCCCCCACGATCTGGAAGATGATGGTGACGGTGCCCTTTTCCCGGTCGAAGGCGGCGATGGTCAGCGGGATGCGCTCCCCCTCCTGGTCCACCCGGAGGATGATGAACTGCCCCGGCTCCGCCTTGCGGGCCACGGCGGGGGCCTCCACCTCCATGAGGGTGACGGTGGGGTTGAGCACCCGTTTTTTCACAATGCGATACATAGGCGTCTCCTCTTTTCCACGTATTTCAACAAGAGCTGTGCCCTCTTTTTCAGTGTAGCATGATTGGGCGGGACAGTCAATTTTCTTTTTGGAGATTTTGGGCGAAAAAGGTGCAAGAATCCAAAGGAATTTTGCATAACAGCCATGTGAGCAAGGCATACTGTTTCCAAAAGGAGGCGCGGCATGGGGATTTTTGGAACAAAGAAGGAGACGCCGCCCCCCCACCCCCGGCGGGAGCCGCGGTACGCCGTGCCCCTGACGGCGGACGGGGTGGCGGGGGTGTTCGGGGGGTGCGCCGATCTGAACCGGCGGACGCTCTATCTGAACAACGACCCGGCCCGGCAGGTGGAGATGCTGTTCATCGCGGGGCAGGTGCGCAACGAGCGGGCCTGCGACTACGTGCTGCGGCCCCTGGCCCAGAACCAGGCCCTGCGGGAGTCGGCGGACATGGACGCGGCCTTCGACCTCATGCTGAAGGGGGGGCTGTATTCCCTGGTGGTGCAGAGCCGGGACAGGGCGGATCAGGTCATATTCGATCTCATCGACGGTGCGGTGGCGTTGTTTTTCCCGGGAAAGGATCAGGTGCTCACCCTGTCGGCGGCGACGGAGGAGAAGCGGTCCGTCTCCAACCCGGAGAATGAGCCGGACGTGAAGGGGGCCAGGGACTCCTTTGTGGAGAGCCTGCGCACCAACACCTCCCTGGTGCGGCGGCGGTTCCGCGCCCCGGAGCTGCGGGTGGAGGAGCAGATTGTGGGGCGGCAGTCGGTGACCCCGGTGGACGTGCTCTATGTGGAGGGCATCGCCGACCCGGATCTGGCGGCCCAGGTGAAGGCCAAGGTGGGGCAGATCGACATCGACGCCCTGCTGATGACCGGGAACCTGGAGCAGTACGTGACGGACGAGAGCCGGACGGCCTTTCCCCTCACCGCCTACACCGAGCGGCCCGACCGCTTCTGCGCGGGGCTGGCGGAGGGGCGGGTGGGGGTGATTGTGGACGGTATGCCCATGGGGTGGCTGTTCCCCGCCACCCTGGACAGCTTTTTCCGCACCGGGCAGGACCGGAGCACCAGCTGGGCGTTGGCGGGGGCCTTGTCGGTGCTGCGGTATGTGTGTATGCTCATCACCCTGTTCCTGCCGGGGCTGTACGCGGCGGCGGTGCTGTTCTACCCCCAGCTGATCCCGGTGAAGCTCACCCTGTCCATCATCGCGGCCAAGGCCAGCGTGCCCTTTTCCACGCTCACGGAGGTGCTGGTGATGCTGCTGGCCTTTGAGGTCTTGCAGGAGGCGGGGCTGCGCCTGCCCTCCTCCATCGGGCAGACGGTGTCCATTCTGGGGGGGCTGGTGGTGGGCTCGGCGGCGGTGGAGGCCAAGCTGGTGTCCCCCGCCGTGCTGGTGGTGGTGGCCATCGCGGGCATCGCGGGGTATACCGCCCCCAGCCAGGACTTCGCCGGGGCCCTGCGGCTGTGGCGGTTCGGGCTGACGCTGGCGGGGGGGCTGCTGGGGCTGACGGGGCTGGCCCTGGGGGGCGTCGCGCTGGTGTACCGGCTGGCTAAGCTGGAGACCTTCGGCATCGCCTACCTGACGCCCTTCGCCTCCAACGCGGGGCGGCAGAAGGAGGGGCACACGGTGCTGCGGGAGCCTCTGCCGGAGGTGAAAACCCGGCCCGATTACTTGAACACGGAGAACAGGAGGAACCAGGGGTGAGAAAGCTGGCGTTGGTGGGGATTGGGCTGGCGGTGCTGCTGGCGGGGTGGCGGCCCGCCCCCAGGGAGCCGGAGGGGATCGCGCTGGTGCGGGCGTTGGGGGTGGACGGCGGAGGTCCGGTGGTCCTGACGGCGGTATGCGGCGGGGAGGATCAGGAGAACCCCAGCCGGGGGTCCTGCGCCGGGGAGGACTTCAACGGGGTCTTGGCGTGCCTGCCCTGGGCGGGGACAGAGGAACTGTCCCTCACCAGCGTGTCTTTTATTATTGTGGGGCGGGATGTGGTGCTGGGGGAGGTGCTGCTGGCCGCCCTGCGCAACGAGGAGCTGGGGGCGGCGTGCACCGTTTGGCTGGCGGAGGAGGGGGCGGCGTCCCTGCTGGCGGCCTGCGGCGATCCGGCCTCCGCCCTGGAGCTGATAGAACGGCGGGGGGTGGAGGCCCCCACGGTGGTGGAGGCCCTGGCGGCTTTGCGGGCGGGGGAGGAGCTGTGCCTGCCCCTCCTCGCCGGGGAGGAGGACGGCCCGTGGCTGCTGGACTGGGAGGAATGGAGGGGCGCGGTTTGAACAGTGAGAAATTGTCCCCCCGGCAGCTGTCGGCGGCGGTGATGACCGGGGGGCTGTCCGCCGGGGCCGCCTTCGCGGGGCTGGCGGACTGGCGGTGGCTGCTGGCCTGCGTGCCCGTGGGGGCGTTGGCGGGATGGCTGCTGCTCCGGCGGGTGGGGCGCAGACCCATGCGCCCCGTGCTCCAGGTGCTGTACGGGGCCTGGGGGGCGGTGCTGCTGGCGGGGGTGCTGGAGCGGGCGGCGGGCCGGGTGCAGCCGGCGGCGGGAGGCCGGGGGAGTACGGTGTGGCTGCTGGTGCTGCTGGCCCTGCCGCTGTTCTGGATGGGCTGGGGGAAGGGGGCGGCCTTCTTCCGGGCGGTGGAGATCCTGTGGCTGGCGGCGGGGGTGACGGTGGCGGCGGTGCTGCTGCTGGGCCTGCCGAGGGCGGACTGGCGGTGGGCGGTAGAGCCTGCCGGGGGATGGGTGCGGTCGCTGTCGGCGGGGTGGGTCACCCTGTCCGGGGGACTGTTCGTCCTGCCATATCTATATAAGGTAGAGGGGGAGCCGGGGGGCGTCCACCGGGGGCTGGTGTGGCTGTCCGCGCTGGGGGCGGTGTCGGCGGCGTTGGCCCTGGTGACGGCGGGACTGCTCAGCCCTCGGGTGGCGGCGGAGCTGGAGGGGCCGTTTTTCGTTGCGGCGGGGCTGCTGGGGGACAGCGCGCGGCTGGAGGGGCTGATCTCCGCGCTGTGGCTGCTGCCGGATCTGGTGCTGGCGGGGCTGTTCTCCCGGAGCTGGGGGGAGGGGCCCCGGCCCGCGGGGGCGGTTTTGGCGGGGCTCGCGCTGGCTTTGGCGGGGGTGCCGGGGTGGATTCCGGTGGAGGGGCTGGCCCTGGGATGCCTGGTGCTGGCGGCGGCGACGCTGGTTCTGCCGCCCGGGGGGGATAAATAGTGGATGGGAGCGGGGGAGGGGACAATATTTTGTGGTTGTGGGAACAGGCTGAAAAAAGACCGGGAAATACGAAAAAAGGTGTTGACAAAGGGCTTCTGGTCTGGTATAGTAGCTAAGCACTCGGCAAGAGGGGCGGCACTGCTCCCAGCGGCAAAAAATAATTTGCGGAACGGTGAAAAAGTGCTTGACAAACCTCTGCGAGTGTGGTAATCTATAAAAGTTCGCGAGAGCGGGCGTT
>CAJUCA010000010.1 GCA_910585265.1 uncultured Oscillospiraceae bacterium
GAAACGCTCAAAAATTGAACAAATTTATTATGCCATAAGGGCACACCTTCGCCACGCTGGCGATCCAACAGGGAGTAGACGCCAAAACCGTCTCCAGCATCCTGGGTCACTACAGTGCAGGCTTCACCTTGGACACCTACACCCACGTAACCAACGAGATGCAGAAAGAAGCCGCCCAGCGAATGGGTGCCTTCATAGCCCAGGCAGTTTAAATGCAGCACAGAAAAGCACCGAAATCAGCAGGGAGTACCGAGCCAACCAGCCCGGTACTCCCTGGAATTTTTCCCGTATGGGTCTTGTTTGGGTCAAATCAAATCTCCAAAAATTCAATTTACTAAAAAAGTGATGGAAAGCAAGAGAAAACCCTCGAATTCCTGAAGAAACCCGAGGGCCAGTGGCTTACCACTATGAAACTACTATTTCTAAAACTCGTTGCAGCGCAGCGGGTTTCTTGAGTTTCACCAGTCATCGTTCCTAATTCCGCCCCCTCTGCATATATTAAGCAAGGTTGTCCAATCTTTTCGGAATCCGAACAGTCTCATGGTAATACTGCTATGGGGTTTGGAGTCAGAAGTAAGTGCTGGTTAATTCAGACAAGGGGGTTTCAAAACTGGTAATTCCCTCATTTTTGCCTCAGAGTTTCTGGTTTTTGGACACAAGCTGTCCAAGTTCACAGTTGCGGTGCAATAAGAAAACGCCTGAAAGGTTGATGAAAGGATGCTCTAATCCTGGGTTGTTAAGATGATTCAAATATTGTTGTATTGGATGATTCCATCATACTGCTGCCCGTTGGTTTGCTTTTGATATTTCCCTTCATCCTCTGCACCAGCTCAAATGTCTCCCTGTCGATGCTCGGCTCATGTGCATTTTCTACCAAATAGGCGTCAAGCTGTCCTTGATTCTTTTCCTGTTTGCCAGTCAGAAAATCAGAGATATAGGTTTTCTGCATCAAAACCTCCCCGATGTATTTCTCATTACTCAGCATTCGGTCGATGGTGAAGATACTCCATTCCGCTTTGCCCGTTACTGTTTTGAACCCATGCTCCTCCAGATACCACTTGATTTTACGTACCCCGTTACCTTGGATGTAAAGGTCGAAGATTTTACAAACAACCTCAGCCTCCCCTGGCACGATTTGCAGAACGCCATCGGCCCTTTGGTATAACCGAGGAATTGCGTATGGTTCAATATGGTTTTCCCACTCCTCATGCGGTGCGGATACCGAACTTGATGTTTTCGCTTCAGAAGTGGCTTTCGGCTTGCGCGAGGGCCGCAAACTGGTCGATCACACTGTCGCTGACGTTCAAAGTATTCAGTCCTCTATTCTCGATGTAAACCCCGATATTCATTTTTTCAACCTCCTGATTTGACGGATAGTTTCCAATGCGTCCCGGCCAAAACGGTTCAAAGACTTCACCAGGATCAAGTCTACGTTCCCTTTGGCACAGTCTCTCAAGAGCTTCTGATAACTGGGGCGTTGATTCGTACGGGTGCCAGATGCGGTGTCGGAATACACTTCGGCCAATACCCAATTGGGATGGTTATGGATGTAGCTTGTATAGTAGCTGATTTGGGCTGCCAGACTGTGCTACTGTTCCTCATGCCTGGTGCTGACACGGCAATAGGCCGCAACCCGAAGCGGCCTATTTTCTGTTGGCATCTGCCGTGCCGCTTCTGGAATCTTAGTTGCTTTTCTGTGCATAACAAAACCTCCATGATAATTGCTGAATAGCAGTATATCATGGAGGTTTGAAATTAGAAAAGCTACATTTCAACTTGCTACAACTGGAGGGATTCGAACCCACACGTTTTATCACAATTGTTCTGAAAACACAAGAAAAAGCCTCAAAACCACATGATTTCAAGGCTTTTGGTGGACTCGAAGGGGATCGAACCCTCGACCTCCGCGTTGCGAACGCGGCGCTCTCCCAAGCGGCCCGCAAAGCATTGCCGTACCTGCATCCAAAGTTCATCACTTGATGAAAATCAGAACTATGGCACTGCTTTTCGATACACTTGCGCATAGTTTGTAAAAACTGTCTTGCCTATCACTGAATCTGTATCTGGCACATTTTCATAGTCTCCAGTGCCGCCTGATGACTTTCTGGGGTTACCCCGGCACAGCACTCCGCAATCACCCGCACCGGGGTTTCCGGCAGAAACGCTTTGATGAGCAGGGCATTGGACACCACACAGATATCCGTACAAAGGCCCACCAGCGTGATATCCAAATTATCTTGCTTCGATAGGTCAAACAGCTTTTGCGCCAACTCCACCGAACCAAAGGATGGCTTATCTATGACCGCCACGCCGCCTAACGCTGCCGCAATCTTCGGGTGAAGCTCCCATCCTGGAGTGCCCTTGACGCAATGAAGAACTGGCAGGTTCCGCCCTTCCTGGGTGTTGAGGTAATCCGCCGTATGCGTGTCGCGTGTAGCGATAACATCGGCAGGCGAATATTTCCGAATCTCGTCCGTCACCCGATCCACGATTGCCTCGGCCTCTGGCGTACCCAGTGTGCCGCTAATGAAATCGTTTTGCATATCGATCACGAGCAATATTTTTCTTGTCATAAGTAAGCTCCTCCCACAAACCCAGGGAATCAATTCTCTGCGCATTGAATTCCGCCTTTTTTCTGGAACACTTTCAGATATTCCTCCACAGAGCGGGACATTTCCCTGGAGAAATCAGATTGATACTTTCGATTGCAAAAGGCTTTCAGCCAATCTTCGTAGGGACGCTGTCCAGCGTTTGAGGCAAGCATTTCCTGCAGCTCTGCCGCATCCATGCGGCGGTAGGTATTTTCATGGACGATGTGTTTCAAGTTGCGCCGCTTTGGCTTTGGCCTCTCTAATTGCTGCTGAGTCGGCACACCGATTACGAGCATAACCGCCGGGAACACATAGTCTGGGAGGTTGAGCAACTTCCGGTGGATTTCACACCGTTCCATAATATCTCCGATATAGCAGGAGCCCAGCCCAAGGCTGTCTGCGGCGGTTACCGCATTTTGGGCGGCAATTGCGCAATCAGTCACCGCAAGCATCAAATCCCCCACCCTTGGGAGACGCGGTTCACAGCCGCCATAGACGAACGCATCGTACCACTTCTGGCAGTCCGCACAGAAAATCAGCACGATTTCCGCTTCCGCGATAAAGGGCTGATTGTCGCAGGAGACAGCCAGCTTGTCCTTGATGTGCTGATCCGTGATATCTAAAATCGTGTAGAGCTGCTGGTTGCCAGCGGTTGGCGCCGCACAGGCCGCTTTTAGAATCAATTCCTTTTTCTCCGTCGAGACAGATTCTCCTGTGTAAGCCCGCATGGACTTCCGCGCATACAGCGCATCCAAGATCTCATTCATGCTGCGGTTCCCTCTCTCATTTATGGATTCTAAATCCTGATTGTCTTAAAGCAGTCGTATTTTCCCGTTTGTATTTCTCCTGACGGCTATATCAAGTCCATGTGGCTCCTCTCATAATTCTGGGCAATATCCTGTTCCACATCTTCGCCCAGCTTATCCTCTTTCACCTGCATCTGAGACAGTTCCATAAGCCGCTCCAGCCGGGAGGCATACGCTGTCAGAATGGCGTCCTTCCGAGCTGTGTCCAGATACTCCCCCGCTTGGTCAAGGACCGTCCGGATTTCCTGCTCTGATCCGGCAAATCTTTCAAAATCAACCCAGTCAAAGGTGGACACCAGCTTCAGTTGTTCCGTGTGGGTCTTTTTGAACGGCTTACACTCCACACCCTGTCCAGATAAAATCTGCCCCGGCAGCTTGTCATAGCCAAGGGAGGAACCGCTGTCAAAAATGGGGGCGGCTCCGAGCCATTCCAGTGTGTTGGCGTCCCGCACCAGCCCAAAGTTGTTCTGGTGCCGGTCCTCATTGGCGATGAGATAATCCAGCACTATCATTTGATCCACAGCGTGCCGGATACTGGAAACCCCAAGGGCCTCACAGCAGTTCAGGTAGTGCTGATAGACGGAGATGCTGTTCCCTTTTTTCATGGACTGCATCACCCGCCACGCGCTGACCAGCTCCGTATCCGGGGTGATGAAGTCCTCACACACGCTATAGGGGACGCCATCATCCCAGAGCAGCGTATATGGGACGTGGGGGATCCCCAGCCGTTCTGCCACCAGCGAAGCGATCACTTCATTAAAAGGCTGCTGCATAAACGGGTTGCTCCCCGCTTTCAGCAGGCAGCGCTTCCCGTCGATGATCTTCCACCGTTTTTTCAAGTAGCCGTCTGAGGTGTTATCCGGGGAGCGGAAATCAAAGCCGGTGGTTTTAGATGCCTTGCCCAGCAGGACGTCACCGATGTCCTCAGAAAACGGATTATCAAAAAAGTTAATCTTCTCCCATTGCAGATCGTTACCCTGGGGCCTTACCCAATATTGGTCGGAAAGGCTCAGGCCGAAGCACCGTGTCAGAAGAAGCTGGGGAGCGGAGATATTCAGCGCTTCCAGTGCCTGCCGGATGCCGGAACGGCTGGCAGGGATGCATCGGTCGATCCACCAGGTGTTCAGCGCCGTGCGGTCTACAATTCCGTGCCTGTCCACCGTTCCCAAGGGAAGGTGTTCGATCCGATGAACCGTCCCCAGCTTTTGCACAGAGCCGGTTGCCTCATCTAATTCTATGTCGAGGACAGGGATATTTTTGTGCATCAGCGTGTATTCCATTGTGCCCTCCCCTTTTTCCTGTACTTGATGATTTATTTTACCTTATCTGGGCAGAAATAGCAACTCTTGATTGTTGCGGTCAACGTTTCAGCCCATCTCCATCCCACCAAGATACTGGGCCTCGGATACGTTGAATTCCACCTGAATCGCATAGTCACGGGTCAGGGTGACCGCCTTGATCAGATAAGAGGCTACCATCTTCTTTTCCTCAACAGAAGCGGTATCGAACATATCCGCCCAGGAAAGCAGCCGCTGGTGGCTTTCCCTGATCTCCTTGGCCATAGCGTCCGTTTCGATTGCCCGCTCCCGGAGGAGCTCCACCTGTTCCGCCAGTTCATCGACCGTTTCCTGCACCGTGTCCATACGCCGCTTGATCTGCTCAGGGGTAAACACACAGGTGCCTTCGATAGAGTCCAGCATCAAATTTTCCCATTTAGCAAGCTCCCGCACCGCTTTGCCATGCTCCGCCTGGACCTTGCGCAGCTTTTGCCTGCACTGGACAGCAGATTCCTGCACCTGCTGCTGAACCAATTCGCTCTCATTAATGGCTCTGGCACGTTCAAAAATATTGCGTAGCAGTGTCTCCACTACCTTGTCCACCTTTTCGGCCCGGTAGGTCGTGGGCCCATCGCAGAGGGTCTTATGCTGGGTGCGGTTATAGCATTTGTAGATCGACACCCTGTCGTTGGGATCGTGGCCCCGGCAGGCGGTAGACGCAAAAATGCGGCCACCGCAGTGGCCGCAGTACACATTGCCGGACAGTAGCGCCCGGCCCACATTTTTCTTGGGACACATCCGGGGCGGACGGTTGACGGTGGCCTGTACCCCATCTACCAGCGTGACCTCCGATTCCCACCGGGCAGCGCATTTCCTTTCGTAGTCGGCGGAGCGCTGGGCCCGGCATTTCGCCACCCGGTCATATTGCTCTTGAGTAACGATTTGGAGCTCCGGGATGATTTCAGACCGGGATTCGCCGCTGCGCAGGATGCCAACATACATGATATTCCGCAGGATATTTTGAATGGAGGAATAGTGGAAATGCTCCCCAGTCCTCTCATTTTTAATGCCGTTGGCGATGAGCTCCGAGGAAATGCGCCGTCCCCCATAGCCAAACCGATCCGCTAAATCGAAAATTTTTTGAACGACGACCGCTTCCGTGGGCTCTACCTCAATGTCATAGAGCTCCCGGTTCTTTTTGCCGACACGGCCATGCTTCACCAGCTTATAGCCAAAGGGGGCGCTTCCTCCCCGGAAGCGCCCCTCCTGCACGATCTGTGCCAGCCTGGTCTTGGTTCGGACGGAGGTCTTGAGGCTCTCCCCTGACGCCTGCCAGTACCGGATATAATTCATCAGCTTGTCCACATGATTGTCGAACCGCTGCTGTCCCTCCTCGGCGCTCCAGACCTCGATCCCGTTCTGAACGAACCACTCTACCACAAACGGCGTCTCATCCTCCTTACGGCCCAAGCGATCGAACATGAACACCAGCAAAATATCGAATTTTTGCTGTGCCGCATCCCGCTGAATCTCCTGGATAGCGTCCCGGTCTTTAGCGGACACTTTAAAGCCGGACACGCCTTTTTCAGCAAATTCCCGAACGATATTCCAGCCTTTTTCGGCGGCAAACTCCCGGCAGCGCTGTTTCTGCATGGGAATGTCATCCTTCTCCACTTGTCCCTTCGTGGAGACCCGGTACAGACAATAAACCTTTTTTGCCATGATGCTGTCCCCCATTATATATGTTGGCTTCGGATGTACGCGCCTTTCAGGATATCCTTCACCACAGCAATGACCTCCATATTTTCATCAGGGGCAAAAACAAGGCGCACCGTTGCCCCATTGATTTGCGATGGCGTAGTGCACGCCGTATTCGTTTTCTGTTTATTATCCATTTTCTTCTGTCCTTTCCCGAATGGTTTGGAGCGCTTGCTCCAGCTGAGACAGCGCCTGCTGTGCTTCATTGGGGAGCATAGCGGCCAGGGACTCTGCGGTTTGCAGATTTTCCAGGATTGAGTACAGTTCCCCTGGACGGAACCCCGTGTCCTGACAAATCACCAGGGATCCATTGAGACAGACGATCTGTAGGTCTGAATCCGGGGAAATATTTGCCTCACGCATCAGGCGTGCGGGAATTTGTATGGCATTGTTCTCTCCTGGGAAGCACTCGTCAATGGCATCAGACGAAAGCATGAATTCCCGGAACGTGTTGGTGTTTCCGTCCTGAGTCAGATAGGCTACCCGAACATGATCACCAGGAAACAGCCCCATTTCCTTCAAAACGGCAGATGGGATTTTCATACTCCCATGCCTGTCTATAGTAAATGTCATTTCAGAAATCTGCAAAGTATGTACCTCTCTTTCGATATATGGTCGAATTTGATCGCTCTATTCAAGACTGCCGGTTCACTGGAAGGCAGACCTGGAGTCCCAGACGCTCCAACACTTTAGGATAGAGCTGCCGCTCAAACTCCCGGTACGCCGGGGTGGACTTGTCCACCTCCCGGAGATTCGCCTTTTTGCAGGCAGTGCCGGGTATGGCCTCCCATTCCGCCGTTTTGAACAGAAACGCCTCCAGATACCGCATCTGCGTAAGGTTGTCCGCCAACTCGAACCAGCCGCGGGAATCCTCGTATGGGAATTGCTCGGATAACCGGAAGCCGGTCAGCTCCTGCGCCGCATGAAACAGGTGAAAGCCATTGCTGTCCAGGAACGGGGAGAGCACCTCGTAGATTTGCTTCGGTTCTACTGCGGCAGACGCGAAAATCGCCTGCGCCGCTTCTTTGAAGGCATTGGCCCGCTGTGCCTCCACATAAAGCCGGGAGCGCAGGCCGTCGATCTCGTTGTCCAGCGCCGCGCACCGCCTGTCCAGCGCATCATACCGCTGCCGGAACCGCTCGGTATGCTTTTTCTGAAGTTCCAGACGGGTCCTGGTTTCCGCCAGCTCACGTTCCAGCTCCTGCTGGCGGGACGAGGTGAAGATATCCGTCAGTCTCATTCGCCACAACCCAAATGGGCTCAAACTTTTTGCGGTCATTTCCATATCGTTTGTACTCCCTTCGATGTTGAAATAGTGCTTGATCACAGAAAAACAGGGACCGCCTGTTTGATGGTCAGGCGATCCCCGTGGCTTCCAAAATCAAGAATGCGGTCATCCTGTGCTATGCACGAAACCCAGAGAGGTCCAGCCGCCTTTTCATGCCAAAACATAGGCTAAGGGCGCATTTTATCAATGGGCCAGCTTAGCTTGGATAACCACAGATAGAAAATTACGAAAGACGAATCCTTCGCTTGCCCGTATTCGACACTACTCCCCCAGGCATCGGGCGACAGACTGAAACCATGCTGTGCACGTCACGGGAATCTCACCCCTCCGAGGATCTCTCCGAGCTGCCCCCATGAAAATGGCTGGACAGGAGTATCATTATGTACTGACGAGGTCGTTGCGAAACAGCTTGTCCTGCTGTTTTGTGGACGGATGGGTACCGCTCGCCGCCTTAATTGGCCGTCTTTTATGCGGGGAACCGCACAGGCGGGTCTTGGCGCATCCTCCAAAGTCGCTTTGCGCTTTTGGCGCTTCGTCAGGGAACGTATTTCAGTCGCCGGATATGACCGGGCTGGCCCGGTGTTTTTCAAGGTGCGGAAGGAGAAACGAAAAGACCCCCTCACTGTGTAGGCAGCGAGAGGGCCTTTTTTATAAGGTCATTTCAAAAATTTTTTTATTTTTTTGAAGCGCTGGGAGATTGCGGACTGAGAGCATCCCCATTTCAGCGCCAATTCAGACTGTTCATGCCCTTCCAGCACAATAAATGTCAGCAGTTCCAGATCCTTGGTTGAGAGCTTGACCAGCTTGGCGTGGCAGTCTGCATTGCTGATTGTGTCGATCCATGCATAACGGCCAGGGAAATCCTCAACGCCAAACGTAACTGATAGGGAGGAAAACCTTTTAAGCAACGTGCTCGACATATCCCCGCAGTCACCGTACAAGTATGTATCTGGCAGGGGTTGGGTATGGTTCTCATAGGTTCGCCGGGCGAGGAATGAATTCCAGTCATATGTGTACATGGCCTTAATATCATCTGGCTCCATACCTGCGTCCTCATATTCCTTTTGGAGCCTTTTCCAGTCCTCATCAAACCGCTTCTTTTCTTTTGCATAGTTAAAACCCATGCGTTTTGCCTCCTAATCTTCTGAAATTGGGGTAAAACCCTTGATTTCAGAAGCGGAGGGCCCCGGCAGTGAGGCAAAAATACTTGACACTTTTCGATTCGTTTTAACAGTAAAGACTGTTGAAACGTGTCAAAAAGTGTCGAATAAAAAAAGGGTGCAAATTGCCATGCAATTTGCACCCTTTTTTTGAGGGAAATCATTATCTCGTTATGTCTATTCTCCAGTATTGTCTTGCGGAAGTGCAATAATAATGGAAAAGCATTTTTCCTGGTATGTGCACGACACTTTGATACGGCATCTTTCTCTCTGTTTAAATTTGGAATTGGGATTCAAAAGAAAACTGGGAAGCTTATTGTGACGCTTCCCAGCTAAAGATTTATGTGGCTATCCTCTGAGCGATCCGAAACAAAACACAAATTGCCAGGTTCAAGTGATTAGGCAGAGTTTCGGATAAAGCAAATGGAAAAGGCAGAAACAAAACTCTTTCAAATAGAACTGGAGATTAACATTAAGTAAACCGTAACTGTACTGAAACCGAGTGTCTTGGCCGTACTAACCAAAACAAGCAATTATGATTCGGCAACTACAAAAGCGGTAGCCATGTCGCCTGCCGTTGTTATGGAGACGAAAAGCGTTGTGATTTCAGCACGGTTCAATATTGTGCTGAGAAATTCGTCAACATAGATATATGGACTCCCGTCCTCATGATTTCTTGTTTCAATTCGACGATAGTCAAACCCCTTATCTGGTAACCTTGGAGCAATCGCTTTAAATGCGGCCTCTTTTACGGCAAATCGGGACGCAAGGTATTCTGCCGGATTTGTTTTTTCCTGTGCGGCGGACAATTCCCCTTGTGTAAATACTCTGGACACAACGCCTTTTGTCGTGCGTTCCAGCAGTTCTGCGATGTCTTTGATAGCAACCGCATCAATTCCGATTCCCTTAACCATAGTCATCACCTGCCTTATATGTTTTGTCAGTGTTCTAATGCGGAATCCTGGAACTGATAAGAAAGAATATAGTATTGCCGTTCGGTGTTGGATACAGGCAGTTCTCCTAAAAGCTCAACAATTTTGTCAAAACGATAATTTAGAGAAGAACGGTGCATATTCATCGCCTTTGCCGTTTGAACCAGATTCCTGTCATTCAAGTAATACATATAAAGCGTGTATGCGAGTTCAGTGTTGTGTTTGTGGTCGTGATCCATGAGACATTTTAGCGTTGGGCACAGGAAAACCTCCAGAGGTTCTTTTTGCAGGAACAGATTCTTCAGATGCACAAGATAATAATCCTCATAGCGATAGCATCCCGGCACGTCGTGGACGGCCCGAGCCGCTTCCAACGCTCTCAGAGCCTGATTGAAGTAGAAACGGATTTCCATTATGTTGGAGAAATTGTTGCTGAGAGAGGCGTATAGCTTATTCTTTACACAGAAAGCCTGGAAGGATGCGAACGATGTATCTGAGAGTTTGCCGCTGGGCATAACCGGAATCAGGGCAAGTATTTTCTTCTCGTAATCCACAATTCTGCTGTTGGCAAAAAGGTATTCAAGCTGATTGTGGATCTGAAGCATATTGACAGCGCCCGGCGTCAACTCTGCTGAAATGACAAGACAACGCATATTGTCGGGGAATGTACGATCCAGCTGATAGATAAACACCTGATAGGCACCACTCACCACAACCGCCTCATCCAGCAGATCAAGGATAAAGCGCTCAGACGGTCGTTTTCCGTTTTGACGCAGCAGTTCATCGTGTTTCATTTGCAGATAGATATAGCTGCGCAGAACCATCAGCAGTTCCTTGTCCATCTCAGTAAAGGTGTGGTCGAACTCGTTTACAACAATATGTCCATAATCCTTTTCCGCACTGACAGACACCAGCAGCTGGTTGATCTGCATCTGCTCATGGAAGGCTATGATTGGTTTTTTGCTCCTTTTTACCCGGCTGTGGAGGGCTCCACGATTTGCGAAGGTGTAATCGCCACTGGAAAATCCCCCATTTTCAAGCAGCATATCTGTTGTCTGGGATTCCTGCGCATACATCGCCTGTCTTGTTACACCGGCAATCCGATAGGAGGAGTCGAAAATCACGAGGGGGTTCCCCAGAAACGGATACGCCGCGTCAACCAGTGTCTGTACCCTGGCTCCCCCTGTCAAAGCGTCTAAAAGCACAGCGCTCAGGGCGTTTTTTTTGTTTTCTATGCGAAAGCGCTCCTGGATAACTTGGGCAATGCACTCAGTCTGTTCTGTCTGTACCAACAAAATACAGCCTTGACAGGTATGCGGTAGCTGCGGCTTCTCAAAAGCGGGGCCGGCGCAGAACACCAAATGGCCGCAAGGATCCTGTGCCGACTGTGTTACAGCCTTCAAGCTATCGCTGATATACACGGTGTCCGGGTCCAGTTGAGGAGGTGCATCCTGTTCCTTCAAAATCTCCCAACGTGTCAAAACATCATCTCCCAGGGGGGTGCCCAGCACCTCGGCTGTATCATGGGCATCAAAGATCTCTTTCAGCAGGTTGATTGTAATACACATGGAACCGGCCTCCTCCGGAGCATTCTTATGCTGTTTTCTGACATACATTTAATTATAGCAATTCATCGGGCTGCGTGCATCGTACAAGTTTGCAGGAAACAGATTGTTTTTTTCCTAAAGTTATGTACGTGGCATTTTGGTATGGCTGATCTTATAATCATAATATACAAATACAAGACGGCTTGCAACACAAAAGTTCATGGAAACATATGAGAAACAGGAGGAATACACGATGAAAGACACCTATACAATCCTGACGGTAAATCCCGGCTCAACAGGGACAAAGCTGGGACTGGTCCGCGGGGACGAGATCTTGCTGGACCTGAATGTGGATACCCCCAAGGAACTGTTTAAGGACTGCCCTGATTTTGTAGATCAGGTGCCGAAACGTGAGCAAATGATTTGGGATATGCTGCGGGAGGCAAATGTCAACCTGGAATCCATTGATGCCGTATCCGGCCGCGGCGTAGGCGTCCATTCCTGCACAGGCGGTACATACCTCATCAACGACCTTGCCTATGAGCACGCGCTGCATGACGTGGAGGGCATCAATCATCCCGCAACATTGGGCATCGTGCTTGCGGCCAAAATCGCCGAAAGGCTGAATGTGCCTGCGTATTTCGTCAATCCGATGAGCACGGATGAGCTGAGCGATGTGGCGCGGATGACCGGCATCCGTGGATTATACCGGCCCTCCCACGCCCATCCTCTGAATATGAAGCAGGTGGCGATTCATCACAGCCAACTGATGAAAAAGCGCTATGAGGACTGCAACTATGTGATTCTTCACATGGGCGGTGGGACAAGCATCGCGGCCCACGAGAAAGGGCGGGCTGTAGACAGCACCCGCATTGGAGACGGCCAGGGGCCAATCTGCCCGAACCGGAGCGGCGATCTCTGTATTGACGATGTGATGACCTTGATCCGGAAGGGCATGACGCCGGAGGAAATCAACGAAATTGCCTCCCGCCGGGGCGGACTCATGCAGCTGTGCGGCACCGATGATGTGCGGAAAATCCGCGGTGAACTGATTCCCGCCGGGGACAAACGGGCAAAGCTGGCGTTGGAAGCTATGGAATACACGATGGTCAAATGGGCCGCGATGATGGCCGGCGCCCTGCGGGGACAGGTGGACGCCATCCTGATGACGGGCGGGCTTGCCAACGACAAGGTTTTGGTGGAGCAGCTTACGAAGGATTTGAGCTGGATTGCCCCGGTCTACGTTTATCCGGGCAGCTTTGAGACAGAAGCGCTGGCCTCCGGGGCGATTCGGGTGCTGAGCGGCGCAGAAGAAGTAAAAGAGTATACGGGCAAGCCGGTATGGAACGGTTTTGATTTTGACTGAGACAGGACGGATGGGATTCCCAGCATTCACGGCCTGCTGTCCCGAGGGTGTACTGGAGATGAAATTCACCGCTGCCCGCTGTGATATGGATCCATTCGGCCGGATGCCGCCCTATATGTTGGCTAAGGTAATGGAGACCGCCATGAAACAACAGATGGAGATGTGCGGCTGGGGCAGGGAGATGGTTGAAAAAACAGGCGTAACGTGGGTTGTCGGGTGGACTTCGCTTCAAATCAGACGGCTGCCCCATGGGGGAGAAAACCTTTTGGTGAGGATTTGGCCGGGCCGAAAAAAATTTTCCATGCACGTCCGCAAGTATGCTTTTTTCACCGAGGCGGGCGAGCCGCTTGTAAGTGCCGCAGTGCTGTTTTTGCCGATGGATCGAAGAAGCCGGAAGCTGACGCTGACGGCGGATATTCCGGAACTGCCGGAGGTGATGCTCCCCGGGGAGGCGAATATTCCCAGCCTGCGCCAGCCTTTTCCCCATGAGCTGTCCCGTCAATGCGTGCGAACGGTATGCGCCCATGAAATTGATGAGAACGGCCACATGAACAACACCTGCTATCTCAAGTGGGCCAGCGAACTCTGCGACCAGGAGTTCCATGCGCAGCACAAGCCCCGATCTATCTGGGTTCAGTATATCAGTGAGCTGACAGAAGGCCAAAGGGTAACGCTGGAATATGCCGAAACGGGGCAGCGTTTTTTCATCCGTGGGACGGCCAATCAGGCGGATTCGTTTCTTGCTGTTATTCAATATGAATCCTGCGACCCTTCGGCGGCAGAGAACGTCTATACTAAATAAGATTTCCCGTAAAAAAGCATCAATAAAACTATTTTGAGAGGAGTGGCCAGACAGTATGATCGTGGAAAACAGAGGTCAGCAGCAAAGCGTGCGGTATGTAGTGGATACGGCCCGCTGCTGCGGGTGCAGGAGGTGTATCCGCAGATGCCAGGAGAACGTGTGGCAGTGGGATGAGGAACATCACCACGCGTATCCCAAGTATCCGGATGACTGCGTCCTGTGCTACCAGTGTGAAATGGACTGCCTGAACAATGTCATTGACATTCAGGCAATCTCCACCCTACAGGTGGACCCGCTGGAGTACAGCGCGGACTTGATGAAGAAATCGAAGGAGGCGAAGCAGTAATGGCAGATGTGAGAGATTACGGGGAACTGTTCACTGCGGATATCCTGATCGTCGGCGGCAGTATGTCCGGCCTGACCACCGCCATCCGGGCCAAGGAGAATAACCCGGAGTTGGACATCCTGGTCATTGACAAGGGGATCATCGGCTGGAACGGTCAGTCCACAAAGGCCGGAAACGGCATCCGCGCCACCTCGAAGGCCCCGGACGGTGTGATGAATGCCTTGGGATACCTGGTGAATGCCCACACCCCGTTTTTGAACGACCAGGAATTCCTCAAGCGGTATCTGGAGGTTCATCGGGATAACATCGACTACATGAAGCACTGCGGCGTCCAAGTGTCCTGCGATGAGGACGGCAACGCCATGCCGCTTACGTTTATTCCCAACGCACTGGATATGGCGGGCGTGTCCATCAACGTCAACGAACAGCTCCGGGCCTTTGCCCTGAAGTTGGGCATCCGCCTCATGAGCCGCGTCAATGTTTTTGAACTGCTGACCAGCAAAAAGGGCAAGGTCATCGGTGCCATCGGCTTTGACATGGATCACGGTGAGTGTAAGATTTTCCACGCGAAAGCGGTGGCCATGGCAACCCAGGGTTGCCATTTCAAGAAGATTGGCCTTGAATTTATGGGGTATGGCACCGGTGTTGGCGCCATGTACCGCGCCGGTGCGGTTATGCGCAACGTGGAGTTTTCTACACAGGTAGACGTGGTGTTCAAAAAGACCAACACCCCCATCTACGGTGGCTTTAACATGATTTGCAACAAGCACGGGGAGAACCTGACCAAAAAGTACATCGGCCACTTGGAATGGGAGGTGACTCCCGCCCTCGTCAATGCAATGGTGCAGGAGGTTGCCGCAGGCAACGGGCCGCTGTGGGTGGATCTGGAAAAGCCCGACGAGGTTCGCATGATGATTGGCGGCACGGATATGGATGAGTCCACCCAGCGCATGATGCGTGACAAGATGGCGTGGGAGCATCTGGTGTTTACCAAAACGGCAAAAAATATCGGCGAGGTGGGTACAAAGCCGGAGACCACGATCAAAACCGTTATCCAGGTGGAACCCATCAAGGTGGATACCGACATCAAAACAGACGTGGAGGGCCTTTGGGCTCCGGGCAAGGTGTCCACACAGGGCAACGCCTACTTCGGCTGGACCCGAGGCGACGGCCTGGGCAACGCCGCTACCACTGGTATGATGGCCGGCGACAGCATCGCACCCTATGCCGCAGCGGCGGACTGGGACGACATTGACCTGGAGCAGGTGGCCGCGTTTAAGGAGAAGATCTATGCGCCGCTGAAGCGCCCCAACGGGCGGCAGCCCAAAGAGATCTACGACATGATTGAGCGCTATATTTTCGATGTCAACAAGTGCGTCCTGAAAAGCGAGGCCGAAATCCGCAAGGTTTATCAGGACATTGAGGAGATGAAAAAGATCGTTCCCCAGCTCACCGCGGATGACCCCCATTCGCTCTCTAAGTGCCTGGAGGCGGCGGACACCATCCTGTGCCTGGAGATGATTTTCCGCTCCGCAGATATGCGTAAGGAGAGCCGGGGCATCATGTACCCCCACTACCGGACGGACTACCCCGAGATGGACAACGAGAACTGGCTGAAGTGGATCAATATCCGCCAGGGCGAGGACGGCGAAATGGAGCTGTTCACCGAGGACATCCCCATGTGGAGATATCCCATCCGCCCGGAAGGGTACAAGATCCCGGAAGGCCACACGGAAGAATACTACAAATAAGGAGGGGTGCGGGATGAACACAGTCAATATCAAAATCAACGGCTACAGCTATACCATGAAGCATGGGATCACGATTCTGGACGCATCCTTTGAAACCATGAAGTTTCAGCGGGAGTATTTGCAGCAGCCCATCCCCACTCTTTATTACCTGAAGGGCGTTGTGGATGTGGACGATTCCGGCGTCTGCGTGGTGGAAGTTGACGGCAAGCTGGTCAACGCCTCCACCACCCGCATCCACGAGGGGATGGAGATCCAGACCCGCAGCGAAGCGGTGATGGGTGCACGGAGGGAGGCGCTGGCAAAGATCCTGGCGATCCACAACAAGTCCTGTGTCTATTGTATGCGCTCCACCCAGTGTGAGCTGCAAAACCTGCTGCATGAGTACGGCTTCACAGACGAGGAGGAGCTGCCCATGAGCAGCATCCAGCCCCTGGATCTCTCTTCAGTGGTGCTGGTGCGGGACAATAACAAGTGCATCCGCTGCAAGCGCTGCGTCAATGTATGTGCCAAGGTGCAGGCCGTCTCCGCCATTGCCGCCACAGGTACTGGTTTGGACACCAGCATCGAGCCCGCGTCCCCGAAGGGCCTGGCCGCGGCCAGTTGTGTCAACTGCGGCCAATGTGTGGCCGTGTGCCCTGTGGGTGCACTGACCGAAAAGCTCCAATGGGAGCTGGTGAAGGAAGCCATTGCCGACCCGGATAAGTTTGTGGTGGTCCAGGTGGCGCCGGCTGTCCGGGCCGCCCTCGGAGAATCCTTTGAGTTCCCTGTGGGTGTTGACACGGAGGGCCGTATCGCCGGTGCGCTGCGGCGGCTGGGTTTCGATAAGGTGTTTGACACCAAGGTTGCCGCCGACCTGACCATCATTGAGGAGGCCAATGAGCTGGTCGAACGGGTCAAGAACCATGGCGTACTGCCGATGCTGACCTCCTGCTGTCCCGGATGGGTCAAGTACGCGGAGCATTTCTACCCGGATATGCTGGATAACCTCTCCACCTGTAAGTCCCCCCATACGATGTTTGGGGCGCTTATCAAGTCCTGGTACGCGGAAAAAATGGGCATCCCCAAGGAGAAAATTGTCACGGTCAGCGTTATGCCCTGCACAGCAAAGAAGTTCGAGATCACGCGTCCCGACGAGTGCGGCGCGGGGGTGCCGGACGTGGACTATGTGATCACCACCAACGAGCTTGGGAAAATGCTCAAGGACGCGGAGATCCAGCTGGAAGCGATTTCGCCGTCGGAGCGCTTTGATGAGCCGCTGGGGGATGGCACCGGCGCAGGCGTCATTTTCGGTGTGACGGGCGGCGTTATGGAGGCTGCTCTGCGCACGGCTGTGGAGAAACTGACCGGGAAGCCGCTGGAGAAGCTGGAATTTGTGGACGTGCGCGGCATGAACGGTATCAAAGAGGCCGCCTATGAGCTCAACGGCACAACGGTGAAGGTGGCTGTGGCCTCCGGACTTGCCAATGCCAACGCGCTGCTCACAAGAATCAAAAACGGTGAGGCGGACTATCAGTTTGTAGAGGTTATGGCCTGTCCCGGCGGCTGTGTCAACGGCGGCGGGCAACCCCACCAGCTGGCGGCTATGAGGGCCCTGCAGGACATTCCCGCCATGCGCGCGGCTGCGCTTTATCGCAGCGATGACCGCAGCGCGGTCCGGAAATCTCATGATAACCCGGCGCTGAACAAGATTTATGCCGAGTATATCGGGGAGCCTGGCGGAGAGACGGCCCATAAGCTGTTCCACACAAGCTACATCATGCGGTAACACCGCAGACTTTTCCTAAAACAAACCAAAAAGTATTGGTGCAATTCATGCGGCAATACTGCCGCATGAATTGCACTCCAGTGACCAACGATGATGTATGAAATCAGACAGGAGGATCGTAATGAGCTTTAACGATAATGTTCCAAAACTGAAACCCTATTCCAGAAGTGTATCCATCATTGGCGTAGGCGCCACTCCCTTTGTGCGGATTTTGGATGATCCGTCCGTCAACGGCCTGTGTGAGCCGGAGCTTTTCGCGTATGCGGCCCGTGACGCGATGAAGGACGCCGGGGTGGACGGCAGTGACGTGGAGTTTTTTATCCATGGTCAGGCGGGTCCGGGCTGGACCAGCAACTATGCCACCCCCAATATGCATGTGGCCAACTGGATCGGCATGAAGGCCAAAGGCTCCTACCACCACAGCGAAGCCTGCGCCACGGGATATGTGGCCTTGGAAACCGCGGTACAGTTGGTGGCCTCCGGCCAGTACGACATGGTGCTGAGCGGATGCATCGAGACGCCCTATTCTATCGCTTATCCCACCCGCGTCCTCACCAAGCGGCGCTTTGGCACCGATGCAATTTTCCATGAGACCCTTTGTTCCACCCTGCCCAGGGACTACACCCTGTTCACCCGTGGTGCCCTTCCTTTCAACTCCGAATCCTGGTTGGATTACTACGTCAAGGAAAACAACATCAGCCCGGAGGACGTGGACGCATTTATGACGGCGCTTTCCATCAACTGCCGCCGTGCCGCTGTGCTGAACCCCCTGTCCACCATCACCAGCAAGACCTATGACGAGCTGGCCGCCGAGGCCGGTATGGATTCGGCCTATGAGTACCTCCACTCCAAGTTCAACCCGCTGATCGGCAAATATATGCGCGGTTCCCATTTTGAGCAGCGCTGCGATGGCGCCGCCGCTGTGATTGTCTGCCCGACAGAAATGGCGTACAAGTACACGGATCATCCCATTGAGGTGCTGGGTGTGGGCCATTCCTGCCTTGAGAACGGCAACCCCAAGCTCGAGATGATTGCGACCATGAATTCTTATCGGCAGATGAAGGAGCTGACCGGCCTGACCGGGGCGGATATGGATCTGTTCCTGACCAACGATTTCTATAACCAGTCTGAGATGCTGGCTGCCGAGGTCTGTGAATATCTGCCTGCCGGAGAGGGTTGGAAGTACGTGCGGGACGGACGGATCGCATTTGATGGAGACCGTCCGGTGAACTCCAACGGTGGGCGCTGCCATTATGGCCACGCGGCGGGCGCGTCCGGCCTGCACGACCTCTATGAAGCCGTGCGGCAAATGCGCGGCGAAGCCGGAGCCACACAGGTGAAGCATGATGTAAAGCGGGCCATGCTGCGTGGGTTCGGCGGCGCGCAAAACCTGCTGAATATTATGCTGGAGAAAAAGTGAGATGGGAGGAAACGCTGTCATGACAAAGTATGATTTGAAGCCGATCGTAAAGACCTACTATGACGCGCTGGAAGAAGGCACAATCCTTGGTCGAAAGTGCCTGCGGTGCGGTCATATTGAGTTCCCCCCGTTCCTCTGCTGCAACACCTGCGGCTGCCTGGATACCGAGTGGATCGATTTGACGAATATGCGGGGCGTGGTAAAGCAGGCGCTGCCCACAAAGGGCGCTTTTGGAGATCCGGATTTCCGCGCTCAGCACGGCGACTACTTCGCTGTTGAGGTGGACGTCCCCGGTGTTGACCCCTTTAACACAAGTTTGCTGCACGTGGACTATGACAAGTATGCGGAATTTGATAAAGCTGTCAGCGAGCAGCAGATTGTGGTCAAGCCGTTGCTGATCCAGGATGAGGATGTCAAAGTCGTGGTGTGGGAGATCGATGGCGAGAGCGAGTTCAAGAAGATTCCTGAATTGAAGCCTGTGAAGAAGGCCGCAGAGCCTGCGGCGGAGCTGGGCAAGGCTTCCTCGCAAGCTGATGTGGATGACGAGGTAGCCCAAGCAGTGATTGACTGCGCGGCGGGGGCGTATGGTGTAGACAAGGCGGCTATCACACTGGATACCGACATCCGCGAGGATCTCTCCAACGAATCCATGAAGATGATCGTGATGATTTCCGAGATCGAAGACCGGCTTCAGGTCACTATTGAGATTCAGGAGGCCAGCCTGCTGAATACCGTCGGCGAGTTTGTTGCCAAGGTGAAGGAGCGGAAGGGAATCGCTGTCGATCCAAGGCCGGTTAATACGAAGAAAGAGCCCACAAG
Organism: uncultured Oscillospiraceae bacterium; assembly: GCA_910585265.1. Taxonomy (GTDB): domain Bacteria; phylum Bacillota; class Clostridia; order Oscillospirales; family Oscillospiraceae; genus Enterenecus. Next base: position 19,629 of record CAJUCA010000010.1, read on the forward strand.
CAAGCAGATCCCGGCAAAAGCGGCTGCCGCTCAAATCGAAGACCCTGTGGCCCAAGCAGTGATTGACTGTGCGGCGGGGGCGTATGGTGTAGACAAGGCGGCTATCACACTGGATACCGACATCCGCGAGGATCTCTCCAACGAATCCATGAAGATGATCGTGATGATTTCCGAGATCGAAGACCGGCTTCAGGTCACCATTGAGATTCAGGAGGCCAGCCTGCTGAATACCATCGGCGAGTTTGTTGCCAAGGTGAAAGAGAGGCTTTAAGCATGAGCTTTATTGATTCCATTTTTGAAAAGGCAAAGGCCAACCTGAAGACCATTACAATCCCCGAATATGATAACGATTACATGATGAAGGCCGCAGTGAAGGCGCATCAGGATAAAATTGCGAACATTCTCCTGGTCGGTCCTACTGCCGAGATTCAAAAGCGGGCGGAGGCGCTGAACCTGGACATCACCGGGATGAATATTGCGGACCCGGAGGATGCGGACTATACGAAAGCGCTTCTGGATCGCTATGCCGCTTTGCCCGAGAAGGTGATGCCGCGGAGCTTTATTGCCAAGCGGATTTCCAGCCCGCTGTATCTTGCGGTGTTGATTGAGGCAGTGGGGGATGCGGATGGTACGCTGGCCGGGGTCAATGCCACTACATATGAGTTTATCATGGCGGCTAACAGCACCATTGGCCTGAAGCCTGGTGTTTCCACAGCGTCCGGTGTTTTGATCGTGGAGGCGGAGGACTTCGACGGACTGCAGGGCACCTGCTTTGGTATGTCCGATGGCGCGGTCTGCATTTCCCCCACGGTGGAACAGCACGCTAATATTGCCATTTCCTCCTGCGAGACATTCCGGGCCATTACGGGCGTTGAGCCCCGGTGCGCGTTCCTCTCTTACTCCACAGACGGCAGCGGCGGCTCCAGCGAACCCGTCAAGAAGATCCGCGAGGCGTTGGCCCTGGCGCAGAAAATGCGTCCTGATCTCAAAATTGATGGAGAGTTCCAGACGGATGCCGCCATTGACGAACGTGTAGGCGCAAAGAAGGTAAAGCGTCCCAGCGAGGTCGCCGGCAGGGCCAACGTGCTCATTTTCCCGGACGCGGCGGCCTGCAACATCGGCTCGAAACTGGTGCTCCGCTTTGCGAAGGGCGTGAAGCAGTACGGCCCCCTGTACCAGGGGTTCCGCCTTCCCATTTTGGACTGCTCCCGGAGTGATACCGACGTGACGCTCTACAATAACATTGCTCTGCTCAGTGTGCTGGCAGCGGATAAGCATTCGTAATAACCACGGCTATATGCGCTATATCGTCACAGACGATACAAAAGGCAGTTATTGAGGAATCGAAAAAGACTATCTGAAAATCCTGCCAAGGGAGGAACGTATCTATGGACAGCAAACAGCTGACCAACAACCGCTTCGGCAAATGGGGCTGGAGCATGATTATCTACACGCTTCTGCTCTACTACATCTACGCGGGCCTGTGCGTGGACAGCATGAACCTCTACCCGGACGTATTTGCGGGCCAATACGGCATGGATCGCAACCTGCTTCTGGGCCTGGCCACCCCCGCAGGCGTCATCGGCGTATTGGGCGGCGTGGTATTCGGCCATATTTGTATGAAGATCGGTGTCCGTCTGATGTCTGGCATATCGTTGATCATCGCCGGTATACTGTATGTCATCTATGGCTTTGCAGGCACCCCTGTTATGTATCTGATTGTACTCACCGCGCTGTGCTTTGTGGGCAATGCCTTCGGCCTTATTTCCACCGCCACCCTGATGGGTAACTGGTTCCCCCGGAAAAAGGGCATTGCCTTGGGCTGGGCCACCATGGGTGCGCCTCTGGCCACTGCTACCTTTGTAGCCCTGCTGAGTGTCTTATACGATACCATCGGTCTGCAAATGACCTCCGTAGGCGTGGGTGCCGCGGTGGTGTTAATGGGTATCATCACCTTCTTCTGGGCGAAGGATTACCCGGAGGAGGTGGGGGCCTACCCCGACAACATCAAAGAGGGCAGTGAACAGTTGTCCGCCCAGTTCAATGAGATGAAATCCTACAAAAGTGACTTCACTGTGGGCCGTCTGCTGCGGGATAAGGATATGTGGCTCATTGCAGTCGGCTTTGGCCTCTTGTGGATGGTGACCGTGGGAATTGTGTCCCAGTTTGTGCCCCGGATGATCAGTGTGTGGGCTCCTACTATGGGGCCTGAGGCTGCTCAAGGCAAAGCCATGCTTATGCTCACTGTAGCCGCGCTGATTGGGCTGATCGGCTCCTATTTTTGGGGCTGGCTGGATCAGAAAGTGGGGACGAAACTTGCCTCTTGTGTCTATTCTCTGTCTTACATCGCCGCCCTGCTGTTACTGATTTTTGCCCAGGTGGAAATCCTCATCTACGTTGCCGTGCTCTTTGTGGGTTTTGGCATCGGTGGCCTGCTGAACTTGATGCCCTCCCTGGTCATCTCCGTGTACGGTCGGCATGACTTTCAGGCCGCCAACAGCTTGGTGTCCCCTATCGCCTCGCTGCTGCAAAAAGCCGCTTTTGCCCTGATGGCCGTGCTGCTCACTGTTTCCAACGGCGACTACACGCTGCCTTACGCTGTATTTATCGGGGTGGATGTGCTGGGGTTGATCCTGCTGCTGTGTGTCACGAACCAGTGTAAGGGCAAACAGGATTGATTTGTAGGCAGTTTCTGCCTTTCGCTCCGCGTCCCCCGCATACTTTTTGTGCGGGGGACGTTTTTTTAACAGTTTTGTTTCATACAGTAATTGCCGCCTATTACCTCGGCATTACTTTGCCCTGAGCGTTTCTACTCGCTTTTGGTGACATAGCGGATAACTCAATTTCCCGGCTATTTGATTTGGTATAGATTTGAGGAAAAACTCCCATTCTCCCTCCATCTGCTGGACTTCTCCACCAGCCCCGCTTTCACCAGATCCTCCAGCGCCCGCTTCACCGTTGAGCGGGACAGACTCACCCCAGCGGCGATGGTATTGATCCCCGGCCAGCAGGTGCCCTCCTTGTTGGCGTGGTCCTTGAGGTAGATGTACACCGCCTTGGCCCGCGGGCCCAGTTCGTGATCCTGGTAGATGGAATCATAGTAGGCCAATGTCTCACCTCCCATCGGTGGCCGGTGGTTGGTTAACCCGCTTCTTTGCGGAATCGGGCATCGTTGCCAGCGGCTGACTTTCTTTCTGCTGGTGAATGTCACCCTTATACTCGACTTGCCGCCCAGCCCGTCCCTCACGCGGGGGACGGGCTTTCTCGTCGTTCTTCGGATCTGTCCAGAACCGGGCGATGATGGCATCCTCTAACTCCTGTCGTCCGGCGTAGTACACCTTCCGCTGCCCATGCTCCGGGGTCTGGTAGATATCTCCGAAGGTAATGCCCCAATCCAGAAACAGCCGCAGCCTTGTCCGCATGGGGTGGGAGCCGGTTTTCATCACCACGAACTCACCCTTGGGGATGGACTTCAGTTCGTCCGGCGTCATGAGCGCCCGTTCCGCCATTTGGAGGGATTGGCTGTTTTCACCCTTCCCGTGGCTGATGGAACCGGACTGGACGGTGTAGGTGCCCAGGGAGCGGGACAGTTCCTCTGCGGTCTTACTGTTGGGTGCGAAGCCGCCGAAGATGGTGTCCTGCACATTGTCCTGGATAATCTCCGAGCCTTCGCGGCCATAATTCTTCTCCAACTGGGCCAGTGATTGGATGATAGGCACCAGCGTCAGCCTGCGGGAGCGCCCAGCGCTGAACAGCGGCAGGATGTCGAAGGGCGGCATGGTGCCCAACTCATCACAGAACAGCACTACTCGGTTCTTCAGCTTGCCACCGTTCTCGTCCGCCACGGAGAACAGCTCCCGCGCCAAGTTCTGGATCATCAATCCCGCCATGAAATTTTTCGTCTGATCTTCCTCCGGCAGGATCAAAAAGATGGCGGACTTTTTGCTGGCAAAGCTCTCGGCGTCCAGCGGGCTGTCGAAACAGATTGTCTGCTCCAGCTCACTGTCCAGAAAAGCGTTTAACCGGGACAGCACGGTGGACAGCACTGACGCCATAGCTTGCTCCGAGGTGTTCAGCGCGGCCCCGGCAAACCACCGGGCCTTATGCTCGGAGGGCAGGCGGCTCATCAACACCTGGAAACAGCTTTTGCCTTTGGCCTGAGACGGCTCCAGCAGATCCTGCACCAGCTTGAACACGGACACGATGTGGCGGCGCTCCTGGAGTTTGCCATCGATCTTTTTCGGGGGAAGGAATTCCGCTAAAAGCAGGATCACCGCTGTCAGGAGCCCTTCAGCGGAATCGTAAAAAAACGCATTCTGTCCTCGGTTACCACTGTCCCCATCTGGACTGATGATGGTTTTGGACAGGATCTTGGCGTACTTCTCCGCCTTGGCCCGTGCCGCCAGATCGTCCGGGCGCTCCGCCGCCTCGTCCATGTAGCGGTTCACCAGCGTCAAAAAATTGAACCCGTCAGAGCGGGTGGGGTTGCGCAGATCGATGACCGACACCTGGTAGCCATAGCAATTTTGCGCGATGGCTCCGTAGTTCCGGGCCAAATCCCCCTTGGTGTCCAAGGCCAGATAGCTCATCCCGCAGGCGCAAGCGTACTCCAAATTTGGGTACAGGAAGAACGCCGTCTTGCCTACGCCGGACGCACCGATCATCAGGCAATGGATGTCATCTTCGTCCACCAACGCAGTAACCTTGTTCTTCTTTCCCAACGAACCCAGCACCAGCCCCTGGGCTTTGGGGAGATTCTCCCCCCTCCGCCATTCGGCAGGGCGGAAGGGGATGTGGGCAAAGGTCTTTCCGATCTCTTTCGGCGTAGCCCACCGGGCGGTGCCGTGCTGGCCGTCGCCCACCGGCTTGGCCTTGATGCTGTTGAGCGATCCCCGGCTGGACAAAAAAGAAGCCCCGCCAATGACCAGCAGGGCAGCGGCGGCGACAATAAGAATGATAAATTGTTGGGGCATAGGCGGCACCTCAGTACGGGTACGCCATGCCGTCCGCCATGACGCCGATCTGGTTCATGGGTGCGGCGCCGATGGTGCACTCAGGCTTCGCCACTACCCCATGGTGATGGAATGCGGTAGCCCCGCCCTGGTGGGCGTAGAGATGGGGCGGCTGCTCCTGAAACCGCTCGGGGAACATCCGCACCGCAGTATCCCGCAGGATGTCCAGGTCGGTGCTCTTGGCGGCCCGATAGACCACCACCAGTTCCTCTGCGCTGAGGGTAGGGGCAAAATTGGGTGGTTGCCGGCGGAGCATCTCGGCCCCACGGCGGCGGCAGTAGTCACGATACGCTCTGTTCATGTTGCTGATTCTCCTCCATTTCCTGTTGAAAATTTGCGCACAAATCTTCGTTCCAATCTTTGTTGATGGGCACCAGCGCATTTACTTCCAGCCTCTTTTCCCGCACCACCTTCGCCAGCCGCCTGGTGGCAAGCTGCCCTGCCTGGTCGTTGTCCAGAGCCAGGTGGATGCTCTCAATCTGCGGATACCGCTCCAGCATCCCCAGCATGGCCTGGGAGGACGTGCCGCACAGCGCAACATAGCTGTGCCTGGCCCAGCCGCTGTCGTGGAATTGGGAGAGGAACGACAGCATATCAATGGGTGCTTCAAACACCGTCAGGTGTTCGCTGACCCCCGGCCAGTTGAAGGCGTAACGGAAGTCACTGCCCTCCACGGTCATACGGAAAGCCTTACCCTGGCTGTTGGTGCTGCGCTTGTGGGCATGGCGGGCAGTGCCATCCTTATCCATGCCGACAAAGACAGCGTTGTGATAGCTCTTGTCCTCGTAGACCAGCCCCAGCCGGACGAAGGCGGTGAGCACGTCCCGATTCAAGTGCCGGGATTTGAGCAGATATGCGAACGCCCGCCGGTTATCCCCGTTGGCGGGCGGCAAGGCAAAGGACCTTTTTATTCTTTCCCGGGGCGTGTCTATCTTAGGGTCGAGTAGGGCAATGTCCTCCCCCAGCAGGGTGAGCATAGCCTGCTGGTAGTTCATGCCGTAAAACTTTTTGAGGAACGACACCGGACCGCCGCCCTGTTCGGCGGCATGGTCGTACCACTCGTTGCCGGATACGGTGACGCTGTGGTCACTGGTCATACGCAGCTCAGGCCCGGAGCGCACCAGCTTTTCGCCCCGGCTGCGCAGGAACTCGGGGAGATCCACCAAGCTGGCCTGACGTTTTTGTTCGTCTGAGAAATGGATGTAGGACACTTTGATACCTCCCTGTAGAATTGATTTTTGTTGTAACGCATGATACAATGTGGGCACATTTCTATGGTCAAGGGCGGTGCACTGCTGTGGTCGAAAAACTCTTTGAAGAACTATGTGCGTTGGACGAAGTGGAAGCCCTCGCCTTGGGCGGCTCCCGTGCGGGAGAGCATTTTGACAAGGCATCCGATTATGACGTATATCTGTATTGCAGTGAGCCGATCCCGGAAGATGTTCGAAGGGATATCCTGTCCAAATACTGTTCCGTCATGGAGATCGGAAATCATTTTTGGGAGTATGAGGACAACTGCCGTTTGAACAACGGCATAGACATCGACCTGCTCTACCGGGATCTGGACGCCTTTACCTCCGATGTGGCGCAGGTCGTGGAGCAGTTTCAGCCCTGCAACGCATACACTACCTGTATGTGGTACAACCTGCTCACCTGTAAGGTGATCTATGACCGGGAGGGCCGTCTGGCCCAGGCAAAGGAGCGGTTCTCCGTACCCTATCCCTCTGAGCTGCGGGAGAATATCCTGGCCCGCGGCTGGCAGCTGCTCCACAGCTCCATGCCCGCCTATGATGCGCAGCTTATCAAAGCGGTGAAGCGGGGTGACATGGTGAGCATCAACCACCGTGCGTCAGGTTTTTTGGAGACCTATTTTGACTTCCTGTTCGCACTGAACCGTGAGGCTCATCCGGGGGAAAAGCGGCTGATCCAGCTTTGCCGTGAGCGGTGTGCCGTGCTGCCTGCACACTTTGAAGAAAACCTGGAGCGGCTGCTTCTCGACTTGTACCATGCCCCCGGACAGGTGGCGGCGGATCTCCAGACGATGATCTTGGAGTTGGAGAAGATCTACCAACCGTGAGCAGTGAGGAGCAGACCTCGAAGGTCAGCCCATGGTCTGCTCCTCATGATCGTCTGGCCTGTGACCCATGGCAATCTTCTTCTCACGGATCTTCCGCTTGAGCTTGCTGTCCACCGCAACCCGCATCCCGGTGGCAGACTGCGGGTGCTGCTCCTGGAAGACGCGGGCCATGTGGTAGAGCAGCGAGGACGTGGCATTGAATACTTGACCAGCAGTTGAAACTTTGGCCTTGGCCTGAACCGGGGGAGCGGCGGGCTGTGGGAGCGGTGGTGTATCGTCATCCGTTGACACGGATTCCGCCGCCTGCTCTGCTTCGTCCGTTTTCATGGATTCCACCACCTGCTCCACCTCGCCCAGCCGCACCGCCTCCGCAATGACAATATTTTTGATCCGCTTGAACTTCTTCTGCTGAGACAGTGGAACGCGCTCCAGATCGTCCTTGTAGGTGCGCAGGACTTCTTCCCGTTCCTGATACCACAGGTCGTAGGCTGCGGCGACGCGGGGATCTTTCTCCAGCTCATCCACGATCTGATCCGTCAGGGATTTCAGCGCTGGCGGCAGATACCCGTACTGCTTTTTGCCGGAGCAATTCTGGAGACGCTTTGCCAGCTCCAGCATCAGCAATTCGATGCGCTGATTGCCCAGCGTTCCGGTTTGCACCTCCGAGACCAGCTGACGCATGACCTCCTCTGCGTCCTCGGTGAGTTCATCCCGCCGCTGGGTCTGCCTCTGGTAGATGGCGATCAGGTCTTGCTGAAAAATCTCCTTTGCCAGCATGGACTTGATGTCCGCGATGCCGGACTTGGTGAGGAAGCCAGACTTGCCGTCCGCGCTGTAGCACACCATGTGGACGTGCGGGTGGTGACCCTCATCGTGAAAGGCAGCGTACCAACGGAACTGGCTGTAGGGGATCTTCATCGCCTTCGCCATATCCATGGCGTGATTGGAGAGCAGCTTGCGCCAGCGGGCGGCGTTGTCGTAACCCAGCCGTGCCGCGTCCTCCCGCCGCAGGGAGATGATGGGCAGCCACACCACGCCGGGATGTTGCGCCACCTCATCCGCTACCTGGGAGAGCACCAGCGGACTGTCACCAGCGGTGAACAGACCGTGCGACCCCAGCTTCTGCACACGGGGACGGTTGGCGATGTAGTCCACGTAGTTCTCACGTTTCGCGATTGCCTCGTAGTTGTCCTCGATGGCGCGGGTGATGAACTCGGATGCGTTGCCCCGCGTAGGCGCGGCCTGGTAGTCCGCATACTCGAACAGCTCCCGGCTGGACGGGAAGTCCCGTAGGAGACGCTCCACCATCCTGGCCTGTTTTTTCGTGACGGGCTTCCCAGCCGAACCGGGATCGACGCGCTCCACACCTTCGCGGGTGGAGATGTAGCCCACGTAGTTGCTCAAATGGGCGGCGGCTTTCACACCGCCGCCCTTGATGTGCGGGCACTTGAAAATGACGCGCGGCGTAAAAGACCACCTCCGTGTTTGTTACTTCTCTGAGTTAAAAATCTTAGAGAGAATACCTTCAGGCCGGTTCCCTGTGACCCATGGCTCGGTCCAGCGGAAAGGCGCAGCACCCCCCTGGCGGACGATCATTTCTTGTGCGCACTACTCCTCGCCCTGATGTTTCACCAGCGTGTCCTTGAACGTGATCGCGCCGTTCGTTTTCTTGACCTCCTGGACACACCGCCAGCGCAGCGCGTCCAGCTGGGTGCTGTCGATCTCCAGCCCCGCCGCCAGCACGTTCATCATCATGCTGATCTCCACCGTGAGCTTGAACAGCAGCCGTGCGATGCGATCCTCGCTGCACTGGATGGTGCCCCGCATAGCGTGGACAAAAATCGGCGGCAGGAACTCGGTGGTATCCTGGGTGGTGAGATAGGCGCAGTAAAATCGGAGCGCCTCCTCTACGAATTCGTTCTGGCTCCGGCAGTTTGCACCCGGCATGGCTGCTTTGATTTTCCTGTCGGTATCCGGGTCGATCCGCATCAGAAACTTTACTTTTTCTTCTGCCATTTATGAACCTCCTCGGCCAAAAGTGGATTTGATAACACTTTTGATACCTGAATAACTGCGGCAACCGCCGCAGTGCTTGCTCCGCTGATAACAGATTTGATTGCATCGTCCAAAAAGTGATGGCACCCGGACGTGGTGGAAAGATGATTCAAAGCCGTTGAAAGCTCTGCAAAACCGTATTCCCGCCCCGCGTTGCGGGGCGGTGTGTCAGGCGGTGATATCACCGCTTTATCCCGCTCAAAAATCGAACCTTCTGTTTTGCCCTCAAAACCCCGTCCACCGGGCCCTCCTGGGCGGTGCAAAAGGGGCGGCGGCGAGGACTAAAATCCCTGTCCCGCCACGTTTGCCCACAAAGGGACCAACGCCGCGCCCCGCCACCCCGGAGGGGCACGGGGGCCACTTCGCCCGTGGAAGGCCAACAAGCCCCCTCAAACGGGCAAACAGAGGGAGACAGGGCGAGACAGGGCAGAGCCGTCCTGCGGATGCGGAACGGCCCTCTGTATTGCCCTGGCGGGCGGTCATACTTTACCGCTCACAGGCACGGCCCATCCTGCGGTCCGGACAGTTTCTGGCCTGCCTGGAACGCGGCGTGGACATCATCCAGCTCTGTGTGGAGCCCATCCGCCAGCTTGGCGGTGTTGGGCCGCAGGGTGGTCAGGAGCAGATCGTCCAGGCCGCACATCTCCGTGACCGACCGTGCGGTGTTCAGCAGCGCCTGCCGCTGCTCCGGGGCGCACTCCTCCCGTGCGGCCGTGCTGAACAGAGTCCAGACCAGACCCATCTGGGTCACCGCGTCCGGCACGGTATCCAGCTGGCACGTGTCGATCAGGTTGGGCAGGTTCGTGCCGTCCGCCACAAACTTTTCGGCGCTGGCGATCTCCATGTCCAACCAGGCCAGCAGGGTTTCACCGTCATTGCCCAGACCATGGACCGTGTGGAGCGCCTCCAGTGCGGTGCGGAAGCCCTTCATGCAGTCCGGCATCTCAGTCTGCACGGTGTCCAGCATGGACACCGCTTCGTGGGCGATCAGGGTGCAGACCTCAATGGGGGTAAGGGACGTTTGATTGTTGGTGTTCATTTTGTGCATCCTCCTTCATTTGATTCGGGGCTGGCAACACCATGCCACACCCGGCCCCGGATATCCATTCAGCAAAGCCAACGAAATCATTGGGGTAGCTTTCAGCAGAACCAACAGCGGGGATTACATCGCGGGCCCCACGGGCGGCCCCACCTGGGATTCCTCGCAGCGGATCGCCCTGGGTTCCAGGTATTTGATGAAGATACCCAGCCGCTGTTCCCATTGCAGGCAGTCCTGTTGGCTGGCGTGCCGCGCGGCAACACACACATCGCGGATGGCGTAGACATCCTGGCAGCCCACCGCATCCAGCGCAGAGAATCTGCCCTGATCCAAGTCGATGTCCAGCACGGCTTTCATGCGGCCCGTGCCCTGGCGCAGCCCGTCCGCGCATTCCCAAAACTCGTCTGGGGTGATCGCCATCGCCGCAGGGATGGCTTGGACAAACCGCCCGGTGGAACTGCTTTTCCGCAGCAGGTAATCCCGCAGGCGCAGGGCAGTGTGGTATGCGTCCATGGCGGCATTGCCCTCCGCCAGCAGATGATCCGTCCGGCCATCCTGGGTGACGCGGAGTGCTGAGAAGCGGCGTGGGTTCATGCGCCGCCCTCCCGCTCAGGCGGTACGGCGCGCTCCTTCGGTGCGGGCCGGGACGGACGCCGGGGCCTGGCTGGGGGCGCGGCACGGCTGTCCAGGAACTCCCGCACCGGCACGGGCACGGTCTGCTCGTAGAGCTGCGCCAGCGTCTCCTCCAGCCGCACCTGTGTGGAGGTGCCCTCCTTCTTCAGCGAGAACTCCAGCGCGCTCAGCTTGTCCTCGTCAAAGGACAGGGCGATGTTTACTTTTTTCATGTCATTCGTCTCCTTTCAGAATGTGTGGAACTCAAAACGCTGCGCACCTCCTACGGCGTCATATCGCCCATGGCCTGCTCTGCGTCTTGAAAATTTTCGTAGTCCTCATTGAACCGTTCCAGCTCCTCGGGCGCCACATCGGTGAGCACCACCTCCAGCCCCTCCGAGGACGGATAGATCTCCGCCACCCGCGCGTCCAGCAGGGCGGTGTAGTCCTCCTGTCCGGTGGGGGTGAGTTCTTGCAGGAACTGCGCCAGCACTGACGTGCGCGCCTCCTCATGGGTGAGGAACACCAGCCCGCCGCCCATCAGCAGGGGCAGGACGTCCCGCACCCGGAGGCCCGGCTTTTTCTCATCCACACTGCCCTTGAACCCTTTGCAGAACTCCGGGTGGAAAGTGGTTTCGATGGCGCCGCTGCCGATCTCCACCGCCGCCACTTCGGGGCGGCGCTCCAGCGTCTCTTTGAGCATGGTATCCAGGCCGCTCCCCTCGGGGATGATCAGCCCGAACTTCTCCGCCAACTCCTCGCAGTAGACACACCAGTAACCGCTGGCGGTGTGTTCGGTGCCCTGATGTACGATGTGATCCGCAGCCCGCTCCAGCTCAGCGTTTAAGATGGATCTCGCCTGCGGCAGATAGGCCGCGTACCTGGCGCGGGCGGTGCCCTCGGAGTCCACCAGCACACCGTCCGGGCGACCCCCGGCCAGCACCAGCACACAGCCGGTGACGCCGTCCCACCGGTGCATCAGCTCGGCGCTGTCCGCAAGGAACGCCTGTTCCTCCTGGGGGTCGATCAGGAAGGCGTCGAACTCCGGACCGGAAAGCTCCACCACCTTTTCCACCTGGCACCAGGACGGGCGGAGCCGTTCCAGATGACGGATCAGGTCTGCTTTGATTTTCATGCCGCGCTCCTCCTCACGGTAAATAGTATCTCGGGTTTGTCCGCTGTCCGTTCACCCGCACCTCGAAGTGGAGGTGCGGCCCCGTCACCCGCCCGGTGGCCCCGGACAGGGACACCACATCCCCGGTCTGGACGGTCTGGCCCTCCCGCGCCAGCAGGCGGGAGTTGTGGCCGTACAGGGTGAGCAGGCCGTTCCCATGGTCGATCATCACGCAGTTCCCATAGCTGCCGTTGTAGCGGGACATCGTCACCGTGCCGCCCAGCGCCGCCCGGATGGGCGTGCCGGTGGGCACCGCCAGATCCATCCCGGTGTGGCCATTGTCCCACCTGCCGGTGATGGGGTCGACGCGCCCGCCGAATTCAGAGGTGACAATGCTCCGCCAATTGGCCCCCACCGGGGAGCAGAAGCCGTCCGCGCCTACGAAGGGCACGCCGTCATCACCGGGGATGCCGCCCTCCGGCGTGGTGGGGTAGCCGTACTTGATGAGGCTGTACACGCTGTCCGCGTTGGCCTTCTGCTCCTCGGAAATTTCAACGCCCAGCGAGGCGGTGAGATTGGCGTACACCGTGGCCATGTCCTCAATGGGGATGGCCACGGTGTAGATTTGCTCCACCTGGATCTCGTTGCCGTCCTCGTCCGTTGTGGTGACGGTGCGGGTGCGGATTTCGCTGGTGGCGAAGCAGTGGGCGAACTGGGCGATGGGCGGGGCCTCGCCGCCGAAGTACAGAGAGAAAAACACAGCCTTGACCCGGATGGGGTCGAGGCTGTTCCCGTCCTCCATGTTGGACTGGATGGCCGCGATGGCCTCGTCCAGTTCGGCAAAGTGTTCCCGCGTCGCCTCGATGCACACACGGTACTCGGCGGGGATATTGTCGGGCAGGGGGCCGTCCTGGAAGCAGAGCTGGGCGGCGGAGATGTTGTGGTCCACCGTGCCGGAACCCAGCACGCACAGCAGGGCCATCACCACGATGATGGGGGAGAGGATGACCACGACGACCCAGCCGATCCCCTTCCGGGTTTTCTCGTTGGAGAGTAGGGTGACGGTGGCTTTCGCCACGGTGACGGGATCAACCAAGGGTCATCCCCCCAATCTCAGGCTGGGAAAGTTCCTGATCCTCAGCTTGGGCCTGAAGCCCCTGCCAGTGCTCCCGCAGGGATTCCAGTGTGTCGTTTACCCGCAGACCGTGGTTCTGGACTTTGGCCCATTCCTCATACTCGCCCAGATCCATACCCTGATCCAACAGGATTTGTCCCGCGTCAAGGCATCCGAACTCCACGCAGGCGTGAAGGGAATCGAAGCTGTCCGCGCTGACGTGCAGTCCCATCTCCAGCAGGTGCGCGGGCTGCCATTTATCGTTGTGGGTACAGCAGTGGCGGATAACCTCCGCGAAGCAGGCGTCGGCATTGAACCCGCCCTCGGCCAGCTTACCAGAGGAACTGTAGTCATTAGCCCGAACCGCATCCAGCAGCAGGAAATACGGCGCGGCCTTGAACTGCTCCTGCGTAAGCTTCATCACAATGTCGGCGGCGATCCATTTGTGATCCTGGTAGGCGTAATGGGCCATCTCCCCGTGGAAGGACGGGACGAGGCATTCCGCACGGACTTCCGCCTGTTCCAAAAGAAACAGCACCTTTTCTCGGTCGGCAATGTCGACTGCCTTTTGACAGGCGGTGCGGTAGGCCGGTTCAGAGAACCGCTCCGCATCTGCCAGCAGCAGGGCGCTCATCTTCCGGCCCACATCGCCGGGGCGGCCCGCCGCCTCAATCAGCAGATCGTCCGCATGATCCTTCAACAGCTTGGGATACAGCTCCTTAAAGACGGACAGATCCCCATCCCGAATAGTCAGAACCGCCTTGTCATAGCCGGCCATGCGCAGGGGCCGCTGGCCCACCGTGTCCATATAGCCTGTGATGCTCCCGGTCACGCGGCGCAGGAGCTGCTCGGTCTGGGACATGGCATCCTCCTGCCGTTCCCGCTGTTCCACCAGCGCCTCGATGATGGTGCGCTGCTCCTGCTGGCTCAGATGCAGCACCGCGCCGCCAGTGTCCTCCTCCACACCGCCGATCTTCATATACCGGGCATGGGTAGCTTCGCCGCCGTGGAACGCCTTGGTGATGGCGGAGGAAATCAAAAACATCCGATCCAGATCATCCCCGCTCTCGCCCAGGGTCTTACCGGTGATGAAGCTCTTGGTGACGGGCTTGCCGTCCTCGTACCACTTGAGGTACACATCCAGATACACGCCCTCGCTTTCGCCGTAGTCGGTGGTGCAGAAAATATCCGCGTCTTTCGGAATTTCACGGTCATTTTCCCACTCGTCATCCATCAGAAAATACTCATCAGGGAGATAGCCCATCCCCTCCAGACGGTGCTTCAGCTCCTGAAACACCTCCTCGGCAGTGGGCTGGCCCGCATATGCCAGCCTGCGGGGATCTTCTTCGGAGGGCTTCCACCGCTCCAGTTCGATAATGTCCATGTTCTATGATGCTCCTTTCTCTGATTTCACTTGCCTCCCGCCTTTCCGAACCTCTCCGCCTTATATCCCGGCGCGTCCACCACCAGCAGGAACCTGTCGTTGCCGCATTTGTAGAGGCACTCGTGGGCCACGGCGTTGTTCACCAATCCGTACTCCCAGCGGTTCAGTTGGAGGTTGTCCCGGAAAAACCGGGCGTCGATGGAGCCGCAGTTGAATAAAAACTGATGGGTGGGGATGGAGAACAGGGGCCGGGTGAGCTCGGCGATGCCGGGGAGGTTGAAGTCCTCCAGGTTCTGGCTGGCCAGCATCACCGCCGAATCCTTTTTCCGCACCCGCTTCATAAAGCCCCGGATGTATTCGATGGCGGTGGGGTTGGACAGGAACAGGTACAGCTCGTCAATAGAGGCCACGGTGCTCCCCTCGGTGAGCAGGCGGTGGCTGAGATAGGACAGCACGTTGAACAGCAAAGCGTTGCGCACACTGGCGGCGGCCTCGGTCAGCCCCTTGCAGCCGAACACCAGGAAACGGCTGGACGTGATGTTGGTGGGGCCGTTGAAAAACTTGCTCTCCGCGCCCTTGCACATGGAGTGGAGCCCCAGCAGGATCTCCTGTAACAGCGCCTGGGGATAGAGGGGATGCTCCTCGTCCCCGTAGTGCTGGTAGGCGTCCTCGATGACCGCGTACAGGTCGGACAAAACAGGGTAATCCACCGGGCGCAGCAGGGAGAAGTCTGTGGCGTCATTCAGCCCGAACTTGGCGTACAGCCGCTCCAGCATCAGTTCGATGGCGTCCACATGGCGGTCTGAGAAATCCTTGTAGGCCCGGAAAAAATCCTTCAGGAAGGAGATGTGCTGGCTCAGGCGGGAGTCCTGTTTGAACGCGTCGGGGGCTTCGGGATCGTCCTCCCCGTCCGCGCTCCACAGCTTGGGCTCCAGCGGATTGATGCGGTACTGCCCGCCCATCAGATCCACGAAGCAGCCGCCCAGATTGGCGCTTAAATCCACCAGCTCGTGCTCGGGGTCGAGACAGACCACGGACTTGCCGCCCTCCCGGATGTTGCTGATGAGCAGCTTCATCAGGTAGGACTTTCCCTGGCCGGAGTTGCCCAGTATGAGCACGTTGGCGTTGGTCTTGTCCTCGTCCCGGCGGTCCAGGTCCACGATCAGGTTGGAGCCGAATTTGTCCTTCCCGATGTAAAAGCCGTGGGGGTCGGTCTTGCCGGAATAATTGCAGGGGTACAAATTCGCCACCGAGCCCGCGGGCAGCACCCTCTCGTACTGAGGCCCGAAGGCGTTGTACCCCGCCAGGTTGGCGGACAAAAAGCCCTCCCGCTGGCGGAGCAGGAGGGGGTCGGCGCTCAGCTTGGCCCGGACGAGCTCGGCGGCCACCTGGTCCTTCAGGGTGCGCAGCCCCTCCAGATCGGGGGCGGATATGTCGATAAACACGGCGCAGTGTACCAGCGGTTCCCGGTTCCGGTGCATCTGGGTCACCAGCGCGGCCACGTCCTGGAGGTCGTTCTCCGCCGCCACCGCCTGCTGGAGATCGTTGGTGTTGGCCCGCCCGAAGCGGTTTTTGTTGCTGGCGTTCTGGATGATCTGCTTTTCCTCGGCTGGGGTGACCTGGCGGGCGTAGATCTGGAGGTTCACCCCATTTTTCTCGCCCAGATGCCGCAGGAGCGCCAGCTCCTCGGTGGAGGTGGGGTAGCCCCGCAGGGCCATGAAGGTGTGGTACACCCCGCCGATGACGGCGTGATCGGTGTTGAACTTCACCACCGAGGGGGCGGTCATGTCCAGGAAATCCTTGATCTGGGGGACAGGGGCAGGCTTTGCCGCCGCCTTTTTCTTCTTCTGCGGTTTCTTAGCCATTTGCGCTCACGCTCCTCTCGCCGTCAAAATCGGGAAAAAATTCGGCGGATACGTCCTGCTGGTAGTACACCGCCAGCAGCCGCTTCACGTCCTGCTCCCCGGCCAGCCGGACGTGGAAACCCCGGTCCAGCAGGCTTTTTTCGGTGCGCCGGGGGTCGGTGGGGCTGTCCTTGTCCACGGGGTAGACCAGCGCGAACTCCCGCGCCGAGGCGGTGGACGATTGGATGGCGTCCAGGTGGGTGGCGTCCCGCTCCAGCAGTTCCCTCACCTTGGGCTCTGTTTCCTCCTCCAGCCGCCGCTGGTAGTACAGCTTGTTGGCCTGGAAGGACTCCCTCGAATCCAGCGCCAGCAGGCGCACCGAGGGGGTGGTGCGCAGCAGGTCAGCCAGGGCGTTCACCAGTCCCTGTACCCCCTCGGGGGAGAGTACGGAGAGGTTGTCCGGCCTGAGCATAAAAAAGACCAGCTCACCTTTGGCGGTCTTTACGCCGTGCTCGGTGAGCTGGGTGATCCCCATGAGCTGCCGGGTAGACTGATGCTCCCGCAGCTCCTTTTTCTGTTTTTGGTTCAATTTTCCCGCTCCTTCCACTGGAAATGTTGTTGTTTCAAAAATAAAAAGCACATGGCGTATTTCAGAAAATCCAAAATGCTGGCATCCTCCACCCGGATGCTCAGGAAAGCATAGAGCACGGTGCAGATAAGCGGCGGCACCAGCCGCAGCTCCACCAGCGCCAGCACGGACAGCACCAGGCAGATGCCGGTCACTGCCACGTCCCGCAGCGCCCACAGCCATAGGGTGGGCTTCGCTTTCAAGTCGTTGGGGTAAATGTAGGTCAAATTTGATTCGCCTCCGTTCCCGTGTCCAGCCGGTAGACCGACACGGGGATGTTTCGTTTTTTGCAGTTGTCTATCACAAATTTCGTCCCTCTGGATCTGCCGTCCCAGAAGGCCAGCACCAAGTCGGCGTACTCGATGATGGTGATGTTCCGCCGCAGGGGCGCGCCCCTGCCATACTTTTCATATTCCGGCAGGAACTCGGTGAGCTTTAAGCCGTGCGCCAGGGCGTAATTTCTGGCGCAGGTGTCGATGCCCCGGGCTCCGCCGGACACGATTTCCGTCACGCCCTCCGGGAGATATTCCCCCAGGTCGTCCACCCGCAGATTCCTTGAACCGATGACCGCCACTTTCATCCTGCTCCCTCGCTTTCATTTTGTAGATATACTGCATATCCGTTTTCAAGATTATACCACGGATTGGATATAAAATAAATACGCAATATATCCAAGTGAGGGTGGTTTAGCTGTGGTGAAAAGCGTATCAATCCGGATTGAGGAGGAAATGCTGGAGAAGCTGGGCTATGTGGCGGACTACGAGGGCCGTTCCATCAACAGCCACGTCCTCGTCCTGATCCGAGAAAGCATCAAAGGCTTTGAGGAGGAGCACGGACGTATCGAAGGTGCTGTGAGCCCGGACGAAAACGTCAAACCTCCCCGGAAAGGCTGAGAGGGCGGCAAGCTGCCGCCCTCTTGCTGTTCAGCCTAAGTCCTCCGGGCTTCCGATGATGGCCATGGCCTCCAGACACTGAATGCCATGCTCCTTGAGCGCCCGCATCAGCGCCCTCTCCGCGGGGTTTAGCGCTTCCATGGCCCCGACCTGCCCCAGGGGGTGCATATCGATACCCAAGGCGGGGCAGTCCAGGAACATTTCGCCGGGGTGGTGGATGTGGGGGTGGACGCTGGCGGTGCCCCAGTGGGGGATCTCAGCCCGGTAGCCCGCGCTGACCACTTTTCCAGACTGGTCTTTCCGGGTGTTGTCATCCCACGTCAGCATCAGGTTCCGCCTCCTCCCGCTCCGCCTGATCCAGCGCCCGCTGGACGAGACCCAGCACGAACTCCTTCTGGCTCACCTTTTTGCCGGTGCGGGCGCTCTCCCGTTCCAGCAGCTTCTTCAGCCGCAGGAACATCTCCTCGGGCATCTGGAACGCCATGGTGCGCATCCCTTCCATCGTCTTTTCACTTCCTCTTTCGTAATATTTGGTCAGCAGGTCGGTGATGTACACGCTCAGCGTCAGCCCGGCCTGCTCCTGTTCCGCCCGGACCCGGTCGTGGAGTTCCACGGGGATCATAGCACACAAGTTCTTTTTGCTCTCTGCCATCTTTAGGCCGCTCCTTTCTCATTTGGTAGGGCAAGTATATCGGAAACCAGGTTGTAAAGCTATTCATCAGAAGCAACGAAGAAACCCACTAAAATGAAGCATATGTAACTAAAGGTCGGCCAAAATCGCCAGCTTCACGCCCTGCATGAGGTATTCCACGCACTGGACTACCACGCTGTTCCCCAAAGACCGGAATCTGGGGGCGTCCCTCGCGCGGGGCAGATCGGTCCAGTGGTCCGGGTAGCCCATCAACCTTTCGGCCTCAATGGGCATAAGGCGGCGAAGGAGCAGAGCCCTGCGGCTGTGGTCATCGCAGGTATCATCCGCGCCCTGCCAGACCAGATCGGTGGTATCCTTGTGCTGCCTTGTGCATACTGTGGACGCTGTTTCCCGTTCTTCAAAGCGATCCACCCATTGGCGTGCGAACAGCCTCTGCTGAATAATGGGCAGGTTGTTGCCGCCGGTCCCACTGCGGCGGGTCAGGGTGGGCGCGATCTCGTGGGGGCCGGTATACCTTGCATCAATGGCGTGATTGTCAAACAAAATCAGCGGCGGGTGCCCATGATCTTGGGCCCGGAGGGTGCCTGTCACGTTTTCGGTAACCCCCATGCACTGCCCGCCCTGGTCATTGAGGCACAGCACAGTGGGCATCATGTTGCCGCTGGACGTCCCTTTCAGCGTGGGTGCCGCCTCCCGGTGATAAGCTATGCTTCCCGCAGACGCTCCGGCTCCAGCATTAAACCCGGCTGTAAATCCCGCGCCAGACGTCACTCCTGAAGCGGGCATCGGCATCAATCCGGCCTGTATTTTGCATGCGGTTTCCAGTTCATGCGGCAGGGGCTTGCCCCGTTCCCTACTCCTGCGCAGGATACCCAGGCAGGCTTTTTTGGTTAAAAAGTATCTGGATGGGGCGGCAGCCTCCAAAATCTGCGACAAGGAACAGTCTACGACGTTCTTGGGGCACTCCGAGGTATTTAGAATTCCAGGTGACCCAAGCCACACAGGATCGTACTCCCAGCACGGCCCCAGCATATTCCCAGCGCCCGGTCGCAGGTCTAACAACATGAAGGTGTGGTTCTTCAATTTGGAGGAACGCCTCGAGAACCGCTTGGAAATCGCTGGCTTTGGGTGATCCGCTGCTAAGTGCGCCGAGGACGTTCTCCCACACGGCCATTCTTGGCCGAACAGCGATACCTGTCCGTCCACGTTTTTTGTCCTCCTCTCTCATCTCTGAAATGATGCGTATTTGTTCCATAAAAAGCCCCGAGCGTGCCCCAGCCAGCCCTGCGCGGGTAGGCGATGCCGTCGAGAGATCCTGGCAGGGTGAGCCCCCGCAGATGATGTCCACCGGGGGCAGTTCGGACCCGTTTAGTTTGGTGATGTCTCCCACGTGGAGCATATCGGGGAAGTGTTTCTTCGTTATCTGGATGGGGAACGCCTCGATCTCGCTGGCCCAGACGGGGATGATGCCGTTGCGCACCGCCGCCAGCGGGAACCCACCGATCCCGTCGAACAGGGAGCCCATGGTCAGCTTTTTTTCTTCTGTCATTTCCCCGCCACCGCCGAGGCCACCACTTTGGTGGTGTTCACCGCCATCTGGGCGGTGTGGACGGCGGAGCTCAGGCTGGCTTTGGTGGAGGTGTCCAGCCCGAAGGCCCCGGCGATCCGGGGCACCTCCCCCGCGGAGAGCATCAGCCCCAGCCCCAGCAGGGCGTGATCGCTGAACACCATCAGCCCCGCCGCCAGGATGGTGGCCTGCAAAAAGGCGGTGAGGCACAGGCCGATGATCTGCTTGCACCACTGGACGAAGCCGTCCGTATATCCCCGGGGCACGCTGAACATATACAGTGAACCCACGGAGATCTGGATGAGCAGGATGCCGCCCCGCTTCAGGTTGGCGAAAAACACTTTGATGACTGCGTAGGCCATGAGGATCACGCAGAACAGCATCATGATAGGGTTGAAGGTCGGCCCGCCGAAAATAAAATCCACCCCGGCTTCAATGAGGCCATCCGGGGTGGTGAGCTTTTCAATGATGGCCTGTCCCACATCTCCGATGCTGGCCCCGAATCCAGTGATGCCCGCAGTCAAATCAGCCTGGAGGGACACCGAAAGGGCGTACAGCCGAACGGGGACGGCGGAGAACAGGCTCACCGCCATGAAGCCCTTGATGCAGTTGATGGCAGTCTGGCGGATGTTGCCCCTGCCGGAGGAATATTCGATGCCGAACTCAAAGCAGGACACCACCAGGCTCACCCCGAACAGCGCCCAGCCCAGCTGGGAGAAAAAGTGAACCACCGCCTGCACCCAGGGCAGGTCGAACAATTCCACCCCCATGTTTCCCATGAGGGCGAAGAACGCCCCCAGGAAGCCTACGGTCTGGCTGTACGCCCAGTCCAGCAGTTCGTCCATAACGGTGGACGCGACAAAGTCCCAAATAAAAATAGTAAGTCACCTCGGTTTGTGATATAATGGTGCCCCCGGCATACGGTGCCGGGGGCATTTGCGAATGATAAGCGAGGGCAGGCCCATGACCTACTCCCAATTTAAAAGTACATATTCCGTCCGTCTGAACCCACAACAGGAGGCGGCGGTGCGTCAGGTGGACGGCCCTGTGCTGCTCCTGGCGGTGCCGGGGAGCGGCAAGACCACGGTTTTGGTCACCCGCCTGGGATACATGATCTACTGCAAGGGCCTCCGCCCGGAAAACATCCTCACCGTCACCTATACGGTGGCCGCTACCCGCGACATGAAGGCCAGGTTCGTCCGCTTTTTCGGCGGAGATCACGCGGACAAACTCACCTTCCGCACCATCAATGGGCTGTGCGCGGTGGTGATCCGCTATTACGCCAAGGTGAAGGGCTCCCAGCCCTTCGCCCTGGCGGACGATGAGGGGCGGCTGAACGCCGTGATCCGGGATCTGCTGTCCAAAGGCGGGGGAGGGTATCCCTCAGACCAGCAGATCAAAGAGGCCCGCACCCACATCACCTTTTGCAAAAACATGATGTTCAGCGATGCCGACGTGGAAAATCACAAGGTTGAGGGTATGGATTTCCCCGCCGTCTATAAGGGCTACCAAGCGTTCCTGCTGAAAAACCGTCTGATGGATTTTGACGACCAGATGGTGTTCACCTACCGCATTTTCCGGCAGTACCCGGATATCCTGGCCCATTTCCAGCGCCGCTGGCCCTATCTCTGTGTTGACGAGGCCCAGGACACGTCCAAGATCCAGCATGCCATCCTCCGCCAGCTGGCCGCTCAGTCCCGCAACATCTTCATGGTAGGGGACGAGGATCAGAGCATCTACGGCTTCCGGGCGGCGTGGCCACAGGCCCTGCTGGAATTTGACCGGGTGTGGCCGGGGGCCAAGGTGCTGATGATGGAGACCAACTACCGCTCCACCAAGTCCATCGTGGAAGCGGCCGACGCTTTCATCCAATGCAATGAGAGCCGCCGCCCCAAGCATATGCGCACGGACAACACCCAGGGCGTGCCCATCAAAATGGTGCCGCTGGCGGATTACAACCGTCAGTACAAGTACCTGCTGAAAATCGCCCAGGACTACAAGGAGCAGACGGCGGTGCTGTACCGCAACAATGACAGCGCCCTGCCCCTCATCGACCTGCTGGAACGGGAAGGTGTTCCCTACGCCTGCCGCCAGCGGGAGGGCTTTTTCTTCACCAGCCCCATCGTCCGGGATATCACCGATATGCTGGAGTTCGCGTTCGATGACTGCAATGCGGAGAAATTCCTCCGCTTCTACTACAAGCTGGACTTGAAGATCAAAAAGCCCATTTTAGCGGGGATGCTGCGCGGTTTGCACGGGGACGAGACGGTATTTGACCGCCTGCTGGCCAACGAGGGACTGGAGCCCTGGCAGTACGGGAAGATCCGGGCATTGCAGACCCACTACTCAAAATTCCCCCAGCTTACCAGCTTCGCCGCCATCCAGCGGCTGGTGAAGTACATGGGCTACGGCGACTATCTGCGAGAGCAGAAGGCGGACACGACGCGCCTGGACGTGCTGCTATCCTTAGCTAACCAGACCCCGGCCACAGGGCCGTTCCTTCTGCGATTGCAGGAGCTGCGGGACACGATAGAAAACCTGGAGCCAGACCCGGCGTGCCCCTTCGTGCTGTCCACCATCCATGCCAGCAAGGGTTTGGAGTACGATAGGGTGATCCTCATTGACGCGGTGGACGGCACCTTTCCGTCAGACCCATTCCCCCACGACGACGAGGGCCGGGCGGCGCTGGAGGAGGAGCGGAGGTTATTCTACGTGGGCGCCACCAGGGCAAAGAAATACCTTGAGTTTTTATGCTACGAGAGCCGTTTCGGGGAGCCTATGGCGGCGGGCCGCACCTTTATCGACCAGCTTCTGGGGAAAGAAATCACCGAACTTAACCAAGAACCCCGCTTCAACCCCCAGCCCAAGCCGAAGAAGGCCAAGGCGAAGCCGTCCTATGAGGGTGGCCCCACCCAAGCCCAGATCGCGGCATGGGAAAAGGATTACATGGCTGGCACGGAGGTCATACACAAGCAGTTCGGCCAGGGGTACATCGTGGGGCGGATGGGTAGCATCGCGCTGATCGCCTTTGATGACTACGGCACGAAGCGGATCGAACTGCCCACCTGTCTGCGCAAGGGCCTGATCAAGCTGTCGGAGCTGTAACTCACAGTCCTACGATGGACCAGATGTACATCGGCGCGGTGAGGGTAAACACCAGGCAGGCGAACAGGATCACGGGGCCAGTCCACTCGAACTGGTTTCTCTGCTTGTAGTCGAAATATGCCATTCCCAGTTTACCGAAGAAGGCGATGGCCAGAATCATGTCCAGCGCGGGGAACACCACGTTGTTCACCACGGTTTTGATCTGGCCTGCCGCGTCCTTCCAGGTCTTTTCCACCACGTCGGCCACGCCGGAGCCGCCGGTGGCGGCAAAGGCCGGGGCGCAGCACAGGGCGCACAGGAACAGGGCCAGCAGAATAGGATAAATACGGATGCGGGACTTTTTCATGTGTGTTTTCCTCCTTAAAATGTCGGCGGGCTGTCCAGTGAACGGCCCGCCAATTTTTGTTTCCGGATACTTAATAGCCGGTCTTGGGCAGGCTGGGCGTCTTACCGTAGACCTTAGTGGTCCAGCGGGTCACCGCCTGGATCCACTTGCCGTTGTACACGCCGCCCACGTCGGCGGTGTTGGTGAACTGGCTGCCGCCAACGGCCCAGGGCACCACATTGCAGTACACCTGGGGCGCTTCCACCTGCCGGAACCCGGCGGGCACGATCCCGAACACGAAGGTAAATTCGATGATGTACTCGTTGGCGGCCAGCCCCAGCGCCGTGGGGGAGGCGTCCAGCACGTAATTGCGTGCCGTGGACAGGTTGTCGTACATGGTGTAATTGGTGCTCCCGCCCAGGTTGGTCCGGTACATCACCTTGTAATTGCCGGGGGCGTTGTAAGTGCCGGTGACGATCTTATCCAGCCGCACGGCCTCCACGGGCAGGTTATCCCTCCAGTAGAAGGAGGAGAGGGCGGCGGTAGAGGTGTTGGCGATCTCGCTGAAGGTGTAACGGATGGACTGGCCGGGCATGACCTCGGCGTACCCCGTCTTTTTGATGGACACGCCGGTGCGGACGGATTTGTTAGTCATAGCGGCCTTGACGATCTGCCCAGCGTGCTCCAGCTCTACCTCGATGGGGGTCTTGTCCAGGGTGTAGAAGTCAGCGGCCTTGGACTCCACCACCTTATACCGGCCCAGGGGCAGGGGCCGGGAGGCGGCCACGCCGTTTTTGTCTGTCCTGACGGTGTCCACCAGATTCCCGGTACGGTACTCATAGATCTCGAACTCGGTATTGGGGATGGGGGTACCCGCGGGCCAGCCGTTCATGGAGTTGTAGTCGGCGGAGGTCTTGAGGATCTGGATCTGCCCGGTGATGGGGGTGTTCTTCCACTCCACCAGCGTCGTGCCGCCCGACTTCACCACAACAGTCTTGAGCTGGGTGTCGGGGATGTAGCCGGGGTTGTCCATCTCCCGCAGGTAGTAGCGGCCACCGGCGGTCAGGCCCTCAAAGTAGGCGTAGCCCTGATTGTCAGTGGTCTCCTGGGTGAGCAGGTTGTGGTCGGCATCGTACAGGAGGAACGTCACGCCGTAGATAGGCTTGCCTGTCACACTGTCGGTCTTATGGATCGTGATGCCGCACAGGGCCTTGTTTTCCACGGTGATCGTGGTGGTCTTGCCATCCTTCACGGTGAAATAATGGGGCGTGTTGTCCAGCTTGTAGCCCTTGGGGCACCGGGTCTCCACGGCGTAGTAGCTGCCCGCCTCCAGGGGCAGGTGCACCCGGCCATCGCTGCCGGTGGTGATGGTATCCACCAGGCCACCGTCCATGCGGCGGATCTCGAAGGTGACGTTGGGGATGCGCTGGGTGTGGTCATCCGCGTTCACTTTGATGATCTCCACACCGCCCACGGGGGTGTTGTAAACGGTGATCGTCTGCGTGTCGTTGGCATTTACCTTCACCGTCTGGGTGCGGGTGCCCTCGTCCATGGTATAGCCGTCCAGACACCGGGTTTCCGTGATGACGATGGTACCCACCACGCCAGTAAGGCGAATTTCCCCGTTTCGGTCGGTGGTGTACAGCCCCTTGGAGGACAGGTGCCCGTTATCCGCGTCCACGTAGCTACCGTCCGCATAGGTGAGCTGGAACTCCACCCCGGCCAGCGGCTTTTTCGTGACGGAATCCAGCTTTCGGATGACCAAAGCGCCCTGTTTCTGGTTG
Organism: uncultured Oscillospiraceae bacterium; assembly: GCA_910585265.1. Taxonomy (GTDB): domain Bacteria; phylum Bacillota; class Clostridia; order Oscillospirales; family Oscillospiraceae; genus Enterenecus. Next base: position 44,834 of record CAJUCA010000010.1, read on the forward strand.
TAGAAGCGCAACGTCTGCGCCCCGCCCACCTTGATCTTGATGGACTTCGGGGTGGTGTCGAGGATGTAGCCCTCCTGCGCGCGGATCTCCCTGGCAACAACTGTGGTTCCGGGTTCCAGCCCCTCGATCACGATGCGGCCATTTTCGTCGGTTATGAATTCGCCGTTGGAGCTGCCGATCACCGCGCCGCTGGAATCGGTGACGAGGAAGGTAACGCCCTTGATGGGGGTGGTGGTGCCGGTAACGTATTTCGCGATTACGAGGGTGGTCTCAGGGTCGTTCTCAAAATCCAGGTTGTTGCCGCCAGTGCTGCCGCTGGTGACGGTATTGGTGCCGTTCTTCAGCGTAATGGTCTGGGGCGTGGTGTTGAGCACGTAACCACTGGGCACTTTCGTCTCCACCACGACCACGGTACTGTTGGGCAAAAGCCCGGTAACGGTGGCAGTGCCGTCCTTGCCGGTGGTGCAGGTGGCCAGCACGGCCCCATTGCCGTCCTTGATAGCAAAAGACGTGTTGGGAATGGGCTTCCCGGTGACGGAATCCACCTTTTTGATGGTGAGGGAGCACAGCGGCTCGTTGAGGAACACCAACGTTTGGGTATCCTCCGGGCGCACCACCACGGTCTGGGTCTGGGTGGCCTGGTCGATGACATAGCCGGGTGCGGCCTTGACCTCCTTGGCCACCACAGTACCAACGATGCCGGAAATGCGGATCTCACCCTTGTCGTCGGTGGTGTACAGGCCGTTGCTGGACAGATGGCCGTTGGCGTTATCGACGTACCCGCCTCCAGCGTAGGTGAGCTGGAACTGAGCGCCGGAGATCAGCTCGCCGGACACCTTGTCCTTCTTCTGGATGACCAGTTCCCCGGCCTTTTTGTTCCAGAACGTCAGGTTCTGCACCTTTCCGCCTACGATCTTGATGTCCTGGGGGGTGCCGTCCAAAACGAACCCCTCCACGGTCTTGATCTCGCGGGCGATGACGGTGGTGCCGGGTTCGATACCGTCCAGCACGATTTCGCCCGCCTTGTCCGTAAAATAAACCCCGTCATCCGGTCCCACCGCCGCGCCGGAGCCGTCCGTCACCTTGAACGCCACACCAGCCAGCGGCTCGTTGGCGGTGCCCTCGATGTACTTGTGGATGATGAGGGTGGTCCCAGGCTGGTTGTCGAAGGTCAGGCTGTTGGCCACGCCAGAGCGCACTACGATGTTCTTCGGGGTCTCGTCAAGGATGTACCCGGAGGGTGCGCGGCTCTCGGACACGATGACAGTGGAATTGGGAGCCAGCCCGGTCACAGTGGCGGTGCCGTCCGTGCCCGTGGTGTAGCAGCCATTGTTGGGGCCGATGGCCTTGCCCTCGCTGTCCCGGACGTAAAATTCCGCGTTGGCCAGGGGCTTCCGGGTCACGGCGTCCCGCTTCAAAATAGTGAGGGTACACAGGGGATCATCGTAAAATCTGAGCGTCTGCGTATCGCCAGCATTCACCACCACGGTCTGCGGGGTGGGGTCTGCCCGGTAGTTGTCCGGGGCCTTGTCCTCAGAAACGATATAGGTGCCGGGGAGGAGCTTGGAGAGGACGATCTGCCCGTTCAGGTCGGTGGTGTAGAGACCGTTGGAGCTGGTCATCCCCTCGTTGTCGGGGGTCAGCTCGCCGCTGGCGCTCATGATTTTGAACCGTGCGCCGGACAGCGGCTGCTTGGTCACGGAATCATATTTTTCCACGACCAATCCGCCCTTCTTCGTGTTGGTGACGATGATGGTCTGCGTATCGCCGCCCGTACCGATCACCACGTTGATGGAGGGCCGGTCGATGACGTATCCGCCGTCCGGGGCCTTGATCTCATTCAAAATGTACGCGCCGGGGGCCAGGTTGGAGATGCGGATCTCGCCCTGACTGTCAGTGGTGAAAATGCCGTTGGAGGTCAGGGAAGCCGAACCAATCACACCGTCCAGGCCCACCTCGCAGCCCGCCGCCGTGGTGATGCGGAACTGCGCTCCAGGCAGAACTTCGCCGGTCTGGCTGTCCCGCTTCTGAACGATCAGCTTACCCTTCGGCTGATTTTTGAATGTGAGGGAAACAGTACGGCCTTCCTTGATCTGGATGGTCTGGCTTTGGGTGTCCACGATGAACCCAGCGGGGGCTTTCACCTCGGTGACGATGACGCTCTTGCCAGGGGTGAGACCGTCGATGCGCACCTCGCCGTTCTCGTCACTTCTGAAAATGCCGTTGCTATCCCCGATCAGGGTGCCGTCCGAATAAGTGACCTTAAACTCGGCATTTTGCAGGGTAACAGAGGGATTCGTAGCGCAAACCTTACGAATCAACAAACTGCCATCCGGCGAGTTATTGAACCTGACGGTGACCACGCTTTGCTCCCCGCTGTCCGCCAGATAAACCGTCTCAGAGGCTTTCACGATGTTGTAGCCGTCTGCGGCCTCGACCTCCTCAATGATATATGTTCCGGGGTTGAGGCCGGTCCACATGGCGATGCCGTTCTTCCCGGTCACCTTCTGCCCAATGACGGTGCCGCCCGTGCCGGAAGCGCCGCCCAAATACCTGAGCTGGAACGTGCAGCCGGGGAGGGCCTGGTGGGTGACGGAATCGTACTTCTCAACGATCAGCGCGTTTTTCGGCACATTTTCAAACTGAACAGTATGAGTTTTGCCTGCGGACAGGTAAATTTCCTGCGTATCAGGCTGTTTGATGGTGAAGCCGGGGGCGGGCTCCAGCTCCTTGATTTTGTACCACCCGGTCTCGGCGTGCTCCAGCACGATCTCGCCGTCCGCGTTGGTGTAGTGGACGCCCAAATCGTTATATTCGCCGCTCTGCGTGTCATCGCTGCCGCGCCAGATCTGGAACTTCACGTTGGCGATGGGGCTGTGAGTGATGCTGTCCACCTTCAAAATTTTGAGGGTAGGCTTCTCGATGTTGGTCAGCTCAATGGTGGCCGTCTTGTTGGCCTCCAGATGCACCACATGGAGAGTTTCATCGTGAACGTACCCGTCCTTGGGCTTGACCTCACGCACAGTATAAGTGCCGGGATTCAGCCCCTCCAGCACGATCAGGCCGTCTTTATCGGTGAGTTTCTGGGTGGAATAGCCGCCGTCCACCTCTTTGATCTCGAACAGGACGCCGGACAGCGGCTCACCCGTCTGCGCGTCGACCTTCATGAGCCGCAGGCCGGGCTTGGTGGAGTTCACGAAATCCACCACCACATCCTCGTCCTTGGATGCCTCGATCCAAACGGTCTTGCGGTTGTTCACATCCAAAATATAGGGCTTCGGCACGTCCGTCTCTGTAACTTCGTAGCAGCCAGAGGCCATGTCCTTCAGCACGGCCTTGCCGTCCGCGCCCGTTACTACGTCGTTTTCGTAACCGTTGTTGATACCCCGGATGTGGAAAGACGTTCCGGGGATAGGGTCGCCGGTCTCCGCATCCCGCTTCTGGATGGTCAGGACGCGCTTGTGATGGTTGACTTTGGTGACCACGATGGTCTGTTCGCCCTGGAGATCCTCGGCGTTCACATGGACGCCCACGGGGGAGGAATCGCAGTCAAAACCGGCAGGCGCGGACACTTCCCTAAATTCGTAGTAGCCCTCCACCACGTTGCTCACGGTGATGGTGCCGTCCGCTTTTGTCTCCTCGGTGCCGATGATCTGCCCATCCCGCAGGATGACAAAAACAGCACCAGCCAGGGGGCTGCCGCTCTCGTCCACCTTCTTCAGTTCGATCTTTACCTTGCTGCTGTTCTCAAAAATGAGGGACACATCATGCTTGCCGTCCCACACGAAGGTCTGCTTCACCTTAGCGGGGTCGGAGCTGAGGATGTAACCCTTCGGGGGCGTAATTTCCTCTGCGGTGTAACTCCCGTGCGGCAGCTTGGAAAAATCCAAGTCCTCCTTAGAAATATAACCGCCCTCGCCAGTGGTGTACTCGCCCACAAAACCAGTGCCGGGGTCATCGTCCAGCTTGATGCTGGAAATCCGGATCACCGCCCCGGCGATGCCCACCGTGGGATCATCCGCGTCCACTTTCCTGATCGTGCCCTCGCCGACTACGGCCTCGTTGTAAAACGTAAACTCGCTGCTGGCGGAGCTGCCGGGGAGAACGGTCACCACCTGGGACTCCGTCTGTATGGTGTACCCGTCCGGCACGGCCACCTCGGTGATCTTATACTGGCCCGCCGTGAGGTTATCCGCCGCCTTCGTCAGCGTAAATGTGCCGTCCGCGCCGGTGGTTTTCGTGACGGAAAACGTCCCGGAACCGTCCGCGCTCTCCACCTTGAAGTCCACGCCGGGGATAGGCTTATTGGTCCCGGCCTCCAGCTTTTTCACGGTGAGGCTTACGGGCAGCTCCTCCGTGTTCGGCTCCGGGATGGCGATCAAAAGCCGCTGCATGGGGGTGCCGGACTGGCCCACCAGCTTCCAGGGCTGGGTCTTGTCCCACTCGTACTCCCAAAGCCGGTATTTGGGGAAGTATTCCGGGTGATCCAGCACCGCGTTGATCCCGGCGGAGATGTAGTCATAGGCGGAATAGCCGGTGACGCCGCCGTCATTGGAGTCGATGATCGTGTAAATGTCCACGTTGTTCCAGTTGGTGATCCAATAGGTGGAGTTCCAGGTGTCATGGAACATCTTGAACGCGGCCACCATCTCCGAGGCGGCCTGCTTGACGAAGCCCTCCCGGTCAGTGGTGCAGTCGATGATGATGCCGTGCTCGTAGTACCACGTCATGGCCTGTCCTACCACGAACCATGCGTCAGACCACAGAGGGCTCCAGGCTTGGAACCCAGCGGCCTTGCCCGCCTCGGTGAAGTTGCCGTAGGTGCAGGAGTAGATATAGGTGAGCAGGGCCTTCAGCGAGGGGTCAGTCACCTCGGTCTTGTACTTCCACTTCTGGCCGTTGGCCTCGCGGCCCAGGGTGCCGACCTGATGGGAGCAGAAGGCGCGGGTGGTGCCGTAGCCCGGCACATTCACCTGTTCATCGAAAACGTAGGGCTGTCCATGGGAATTGATCGTCGCGTTGGCGGAGTAATAGCGCACGGGCTTGCCGCCGGAGTACATATAGTCGCAGTCCTTTTGAGTGATGGTGCTGGGGGCGGTGGACAGCCCCGCCGCGAACGCCGACAGGGGCAGGACGCCCATGACGCACACCAGGACCAGAAACAGGGCGGTGACGCGCTTAAAGATGTTGTGTTTCAAAAGCATTTCCTCCTCAGAAAAAGTTAGGGCCAGACCGTTTTGTAGTCTGACCCTTGCCGATTTTGGTGATTTAGGTTCATTTCGGATACCTTGTGTAGAGTGTGAGGTTGGGCTGCTGTTCCAGCCACCACTTGAAGTACTGTCCGCCCCAAAGGGCCTTGTTGTTGGTGCCGCTCTCGGTGACCTTGATATACTCAGCCGTCCGCTCCAGCACGACCACCACATGGCCGCTGGACGCAGTATCGAACCGGATCAGATCCCCGGCCCGGATCGTGTCCCAGGCGGGGTTCGGGATCTGCCGGTATGGCAGGCGGCCAAAGGCGGCGTCGGAGCACTTCATGGCCCAGCCGGCGCAGGCGTCGCAGTTGCTGAAGGGGCGGTCAAAGGGATCATTGGGGACGTAGGGCGCTCCATAAAGGGCCCCGGTGGGGTAGATGTCCCGCAGGGCCAGGATGGCGGCCCGGACGCTTTCCTCCGTGACGCCGGAGGGGGCGGGCGTGGACGGTGCAGGGGGCTTCACCTCCTCGATGTATGGTGAGTTGGGATCGATATGGACGCTGTTGGTGGCGGCGTCGTAGGTCACGCCGAAGTCCACCGCCTTGCCGATGTCCCGCAGCCGCACATAATTATTGCCGCCGATGCTGTAGGCCGTCATGGACGCCCGCTGGCCGTCCACGTAGATGGGCTGGGTGCTCAGGGCGGCGGTGAGGGCTGTGGACGCCTGGACTGCGGGGCCGCTCAGCGCGAGTCCGGCCAGTACTCCGATCCCCATAATGACCGCTTCTTTTTTTCTGCTCATAATGTGTTCTCCCTTCGATTTTAGTGGTGCTTTTGGTAAGCAACACAATACCGAAGAACCGTCCGGAAGTCGAGACGGCATTACGGAGAAAAAGAGGGGCAAAAACGAAGCATATTACACAGCTTAGACCTGCACGGCGGTGACGCACCAGCGGTAGGCGGGCTGGTTTTCCACGCAGGTGTAAAGTGTCACCATATTGACGCTGGCGGGGGCGAGGCCGCTCACATCGTTGACGGATACCTTGGAAACGCCGGACACGGCGTAGGTGCGGGTACCCAGCTTGGTAGTGAGGGTAATTGTAGCCCCGGCCCGCAGGAGGTGGATCTTGCCGAAATCGTTCCGAACCCCCCGGTTGTGGCCCGCCACGGGCACATTGCCGTCCCAAATGCTGGTGCCCTCGAAGTGACCAGCGCCCTTCAGCAGAGGGGCGCTTCCGGTGCCCTCATAGATGCCCACCGTCAGGCCGATGGAGGGAATTTTCAGCGTCCCCAGGCTGCCGTTGGCGTAATACAGGTCACTGGTGACCTGGGTAAAGCCCACAGTGGACGTATTGCCCGTCCCAGTGCCGGGGCCGATGGTGGGCGGCGCGGCGGGGTCGGAGCCGTCCACCGTCCCAGGGCCGGGGTTTTCGGGGATATAGGGGTCGCCGACCCCCGGCAGATAACTGGTGGGGGTGCCAAACCCAGGCGGGACCAGGGCCCCGTCCTTGGACTGATCCTCGCTGGGCTCCTGCGGGGTGACCACCGGCTCGAAGGAGGTGGGGTCGCCGTAATTGGGGTCGCCGGGACCGTCGAAGCTGTACTCCATTGCGTGGGCGGGCAGGGCCATGGCGCACATGAGGCCCAGGCACAGCATGGTGGAGATCAGGGCTTTCAGTTTCTTCATTCGGTATCATCCTCCATTTCAGTCTCGTTTTCACGGCGTTTCTTGATAATCAGGGCCCCGCCGACGCCAGCGCCTGCCAGGGCAATTACGCCCAGAGGAACCAGCACATAGGCCCAATGGAACTGGATGGCCGGGGCCGGGGGCGCGTCCGGGGTTTCGGTAATTGCGGGGGTGGGGTCGGGTTCCGGCTCCACGGGGTTCAGCGGCGTGCCCTCGAACATAGCCACGTACCGCACCTTGTTCAGCGCGATCTTGGACACCGTGCCGCTGTACTCGGCGGTCACCGTGTAACCCTTCACATAGCTGCTGGTGGCGGTGCCGGTGTACGTTACCACAGCGGTATAGCGGTTGGCCATCTCGTAGCCGTCCACATTGGCGGTGTTATCCGCCTGCCAGTTGATGGTGGCCAGCTCCAGCGTCCGCCCGCCGTCCTCAATGGTCTTGGGGATGAAGGACGTGTCCTGGCCAGCCAGATTGGGGTAGCTGCGGGTGGCGGACACTTGCCGGGTGGAGCTGCCGTAGCCCGCCACCTCCACCTTGACGGTGTCCAGCTTCAGTGTCAGCACCCCGGTGAGCCCATCCTCCGTGGTGAACTCCCGCTGGGCGGGGAGCAGGGCCAGCACGGACTCCATATCCTTGGACTTGCTGTCCAGCGTCACCGTCTCGGTGTGGGGGCGGGACTCCTGCTCGGGGGCCTCCTGCTTGAGCAGGTCGGTGAGGGTGTAGTGGAAGCCCTCCTGCTCAAAATCGGAGCGGGGGATGCCGCCGGGATCCTCGCCGGGGCCCAGCTCGTACACCTTGCGGATCTGGGCGCCGTCCTCGCTGCGGGTGACGGAACTCGGGTAACAGACGGCGGGCGGCGAAGCCGCCAGCACAGAGGGGGCCAGCGAAGCACTAAGGGCCAGCACCAGCAGGCAGGGGATGATCTTACGTTTCATTTTGGATTCCTCCAATCGGTTTATTTTGGTCAAGCCGCTCCTGGGAGCGGCGGGCCAACAGGTGAAATTCCCACGGCGTGACTTGGAGGGAGTGGTAATTCCCCCGCTTGTCCACACCGAAGGCGCTGATATGTACCACCAGCGGGTACACGAAGGCGGTGCCGTCCCCATACCTCCGCTTGAACTCGGCGGGGGACAGCCGCCCCACGCCCGCCACATAGATCCACTGCGCGGCGGTGCTGAAATTGCCGGGGACGTCGGGCCAGAGGAACCTGTCCCGCAGCTTCCGAGGTAGGGAGTCCCGGTCAGGCGCGGGCAGCAGGCAGCGCTGGTACAGGCAGTACCGAACGTGGAGCCGAGAGATCAGTTCCTGGGCAATGGGCATGATCTGGGGGTCGGACTTCCACACGGGAAAGTCCAGGAACCGCAGCACCATCACGTCCTCACCCTCGATATCGTTGGGAAACAGGGGGAGGCACTGAATCAGGTCGATGGCCTGTACCCCGTGCTGGACGCCCAAGGCCTTCCGGTTGGCGGCGGGCAGGGCTTTGTATGCTGCCACGGCGTCCGAAAGCCGATGGAAGTGGGCAATGTTCAGCCGTTCCCGCCACAAATTGTCCACCACGTAGAATTGGAGCATCGACGTCACCCCATTTCCATGCCGCCATGGTCGGGGCCGTCCGGCTGCTCCTGAGTGGGGCCCCGCAGCTCGGACAGCCGCGCCATGGCCCAGTCCGGCAGGTACTGCTCGTCCAACACGCCGATAAAATCGGAGCGGCTCCACCGGGCCTTTTCGCCATCCCCTAAACAGGTGGCGAACACCGCCCGCCCACGGGCGGTGGGGGAGCAGCCAAATCCGCTTTCCCCGTACCAGACCTGGTTCTGGGGGGACAAGCACTCCTCCTTCAGCCTGTCCGGGCGCAAAATCAGCACCCGGCCTGTGTAGTCCAAATCGCCTGCCTCGCAGTGCTCCGCGCCGAACATCCCCAGCTTCTGATACTCGGCGTGGGCCTGCTGGACGAACGCCGCCAGCAGGCCCCGATCCACCTGGATACGGAATTCTTTGTTGTCCTGGTCGGGCGGCACGAATACAGACCGCGCCCAGCGGCAGCTGTCCGGCTCGAAGCCCAGGTTCCCCGTGCGGGTGAGGGTGTTGGCCAGCACGAACTGCACCCGGTGGAACCCCCACCAGTCCAGCGCGGCCCTGGCGCAGTCCGGCTCCAGCCTGCCGCCCTGGGCGTGGGCGGCGATGAGGTTTTCGATGTCCCGGGCGCAGCGGACATTGGCCTGGTGGCTCTGCTCCCACCTGTCCAGCTCACCCTCCCGCTGGGCTTCCTGCCGGGAAAAGGGGTAGAAAATATCAGCCATGCCAGACCTCCGCCTCCGCCATCAGCAGCTCGTCCAGCTGGCCGGGGCACACCCCGTGTATGGCAAACAGCGTCCGCATCTGCTCCGGCACGTCGGTGAGGTCGTGCTTGTAGTCCGCCGCGCAGACCAGCCCTTCTCCCTTGTCCGGCAGAAGTTCCAGCTTGGCGTCCAGCGGGATGCCCATCAGCTTCCGGGCGTTGTCGGACAGCTCCACCTGCGGCCCGGTCACACCCTCGAAGGGGCAACGTCCCGGCTCACAGTTGTCCCAGAAAGGACAGCTGCCACCCCCCTCGTCCCGCTGCTCCCCGCAGGTTCCGCAGGCATCCTTGATGGCGTCCAGCAGAGGCGTCACGATGCCGGTCAGGACGTTGATGGTGTTGACGGCTTCCATGGCGGTCATGGTGCTGGGCACCGCCACCAGGGTGTTTTCCCCGATGTGGACGCAGATGGGCTTGCTGGTATCGAGATGGCTCAGCTCCACCGCACTGGCGGAGATGATGAGTTCTTTCTGGTTTTTCAAGATGGTTCCTCCTCAATTTTGATTGGTTCGTGGATGAGCTGGTACCGGCCCCCGCCGTCCCCGGCCTGCTGGAACAGGTCGATCTGCCAGCCCCGGTCGGCGCCAAGGACGCGGGGATCGTAGTTGGTCATGACCACCTCCTCGTATTCGCTTCCGGCGGTCTGGGACATACTGTTGGGCCGTTTGGTATGGAAAATGTAAAAGTCCTGGTACAATCCGCAGATAAATGGGCAGTAGTTATAGGACACCATGACCAGCCCCTTGCAGCGGGCCAGCGTGTCATGGAGCCGGATGTGATCCGCCTCCGGGAACGCCACCTCATAGCACTCCGCCTGGTAATAGGGCGGGTCGCAGTAGAAAAAGGTGTTTTCCCTATCGTACTGGCTGACGAGTTCCTCGAAGTCCTTGTTTTCAATGACCACATCCTTCAGCCGCCGCGAACACTCCCAGATCAGGTGGAAGAAGCGCCGGATGTCGCAGGGCCTGCCCGCGAAGGCTTTGGCCCCGCCGCTGAAGCTGTACCGCACCAGCTTGAAGTAGTCCGCCGCGCGGCGGACACAGCCCCGTGAGGAGCGCTCCAGCATCAGCTTTTGGATCATTTCTGCCTGCGGCGGCTCCAGATAGACCTGCGTCAGCTCCAGTTCTTCGCTGAGGTAGTCGTCAGTGAACTCCTGCCGGGAGAAGAATCGGTACAGCACGTTGAAATCGTCCCGGGAGTTCAAGGGCAGGAACCCCAGCTCCAGAAGCAGGGCCATGGTGCGTCCCTTCACACAGCAAAACAGGTTGGTGAGATTGCTGTTGAAGTCGTTGTAAATCTCGATGCAGCCCCGGCGCAGGGGGCGGTTCAAGGTGACGGTGCCGCTGCCGCCGAACACGTCCACGAAGCGGGCGTACCGGCCCGGCGCCAGCTTGTTGATGAGCCACAGCAGCTTCCCCTTGCCGCCCACCCAGGGGATAAAACTTCTCAGGGGCTACCACCGCCATCCTTGTTGGCGGGGCCAAAGCGTTCCAGCGCGTCCTCCAGCCCGTGGATGGCGGCTTCCAGGCCGCTGGCCATCCGCTTGAGCTGGCGGATGGTGGAGTAGACCTCGCCCGCCGTCACCGCGTAAAAGTAGCCGTCCCGGCTGCTGGCCACGGGTATGCCCCGCTTGCGCAGGCGGTGGATCAGGCGGCGCAGCTCGTTGCCGCTGATGTGGAGCGCGCGCTCCAGCTGGGTGCTTTTTTGGATGCGTTCCCGCCCAGGGCACATGGTTTTGAGGTATTCGAGCAGCAGATCTTCTTTCATGATGTCCTCCTTTTTTCGGGGCTGTTTTCCCGAAAAAGGGGCACGAGGCGCAAAAAAAGAAGGGGCCGCGGTCCCCACCGGGAAAACGGCCCCTCGTGAAATATTATTGCATCGACATCCCGGACTGCTCCGGGGTGGGGGTGCTGTATTGATAGGTAAACTCCTGGCTGTTCCGGCGGATATAGCCGCCATCGCCAGCCGCGGGCAGATAGCCCAGTTCGTCCAACAGGTGCTGTCCATAGCTGTTCAGGTCGATACCGCCGGAATGGATCAGCCCGTCCGGCACTCCGGCGTCCCGCAGATGCTTTGCCGCGAAGCCTTCCGGCCCATCGCAGGGCAGCCAGTCGTAGCAGCCGAGGTTCTGGGAGATGTCCAGGGCCAGCCGCAGGTCATGGCAGCCCTCCAGCGCCAGCGCGGCGGTATACTTCTCCATAAAGCCGGGTGCGCCTTGGCCATGCTCGGCGAGTACATAGCCCAGGTTGGAACCATCGTAGATCAGGTTCGCCACGCTGTCATACTGCGCCGGGAGGTTTTCGATTTGGGGCAGGACGCACCGGGCGTCCAGCAGACCGCACTCGTCCCAGCGCTTCACCCACAGCTCCTGCAGGACAAGGGTTTCTTCTGTTGAACTCTCATCTCCGCAAAAATCCTGCCCCGGCAAGCGCAGCCACACCCCTTCCGGCACAGCGGGGGAGGCCAGCTTCAGCTTGACGCCCCAATCGCTGTCCTCCGGCAGCGGCCCGCCCCGGTGGTAGGCCGGGGCGGGGGCTTCCTTGGGATACTGCACATAGCAGTTCCCCACGAACAGGCCGGGGTGCTTGTCCTCGTACCGCTGGCCCAGTGCCGTCAGGTCCACGAAGGGGAAGGCGTCCATGGGCATGGCGGTGTCGTTCAGCAGATAACCCTGGCCCAGCGCCGCATAGCTGCCCGCATTCAGCCGCATGGTATAGCTGTCCAGGGACTGGAGGCAGTTGATGGCCTGTTCCATGTCCCTGGGCTGAGTGCGCTGGACGGCGGCGGACAGGGTGATGCCCTCCCGAACGCTCAGCGTTTCCAGCCGCTCCCGTAACCAGCGCCGCTCCCGGCCCTTGCCGGGAAGATCCAGCAGATAGTCAAAATCGCTCATTGCAGTCCCTCCATTCCGCCCTGCGCGGGCTGATGTTCCTGCTCACCGCCATTGGGCTGGATCAGGCCATAGCCGGTGATCGTACCGCCGCCGTGTTCCAGCAGATCCTTCCCGAAGCTGTAGAGGTTCAAGCGGGGGAGCAGAAGCTCCATATCCTCGCTGGACAGGCCAGCGGCCAGCCGCTCCACAGCCACATCCTCGGGTTCACACACCTTCTGGTCTAAGGTGTATTCATCCAATTTATCCGCCAGGGTCAGTGCCCGCCCCAGCTCGTCGCACCGAACGGCATTCAGCACAGCCTTGTACTTGGTCAGCTCGCCGTCCACTGTCAGATAGGTCAGCCGGTGGGCCAGCATATCCCAGGTGCCGATGGTTCCGCTCAGACCAATAAGGGAGGGCGCGGCGCAGTCCACGCACTGCACGGGGCCGTCCGCCACAGCCTCACCCATGGGAAGGGGCAGCTTGATTTGGCATCCGCTGGACGTCTCCACCAGGATGGCGTAGTCCGGCCTTTTTGGCGTCAGGTCCAGGGTACCGTACACCTGCCGGAGTTCATCATGCTTCTGCACGTAGCCCTGCGAGGTGAACACGCCCCCCTCGTCCTGGCGGAACTTCTGCCCGATCTTGGCGAAGTCCAGCAGCTCGAACGCCTTATCCGAGAGGTCACCCACCTCGGGGACGAAGCCGATGGCGGCACAAAACCGGCCCAGGGTGTGGTCATTGACGACTTTCTCCACCAGATGGCAGCAGTCCGTGCTGTACGCCATGTCGATGAGCCGGGGCAGGGGAACGGGCTTGGCATCCCCGTCATGCTCCATGCGGGCCAGCCCTTCCACGACAGCCAGCTCCTCCTCGTTCAACACCGCCAGCTGCTGGCACAGGGCGTTCAGTTCAAAGAAACTGCCGTCCTGATCCAGATATTTTGCCAAGCGCCCGATTTGGAGTTTGTCGGCGATCCCCCAATGGTGAGGCGCTCCCTCATCCAGCCGCAGCTTTTCCAGCGCGTCCAGAACGGTATAGGGAGAAGCGGGGAGGTCCAGCTCAGTGTAAGCGCGCTCCTCATTGAACAGGGCGACCTTGAGGATCTTACGCAAACTCCATCCCTCCCTGCTGGGTCTGCTCCTGCTGGGGATCGAACCGCTCCTGCTCCGTCTGGATGCTCCAGTTGTCCCACTGCCACAGGTGGACGTACAGCTGTGCGCCATCGCCAACGTTGATCTCATGCTGTTCGAAGCCCTCGCCCCAGCCGTCACTGGCCTGTCCGCCGATATACTCTTTCAGCGTATCCAGTTCCTCAGCGGTGAGCTGGCCCCGAACCCGGCAGTCCGCCACGCCCCAGAGCCTGCCCTTCCGCTCCTCCAGCTCGAATACGGCGGAGTAGACCTTGTCATCCACGGCGTCGCCTTCGCGATACCAGTACATGATGCCCCGTTCGTCCTCCTCGGGCACCCGCTCTCGCTTCAGTGCGGCGGCGATCTGATCCGCGTAAGACCGAAGCTCACCGCCATATATCGTGACCGGATCATCATCCATATCTCCATATTCGTTCAGCTCATAGAGGTCGGCGGTCAACGGCATATAGAGCTTGAGGGTCTGGAGGGGCGGTGGCAGGACAGTGAAGGAGTCCTGCCCAATCACCAGCCCCAGGCCGCGCCCATCGTCCCAGGCCACGTGGAAGGTGCCCCGGTCATCGATGCACTGAAGGGTGCCCATGGCCCCCGGCTTGATGGGGCACGGGTCGTCCGAGCCCATCTCCCGGAGCTTGATGCGGCTGCCCTCGGGATACTGATCCCGCAGGAAGTCCAGCCATTCTTTCGAAATACTCATGGTTTCAAACCTTCCTTTCTACAGTTTTGTGCCGGAACTGCCCCCGGCTGGGCACGAAAAAGCCCCGCTTCATCGGACGAAGCGGGGCACAGTGACGTTTGCACCTAAACATATTCAGTTTCCTTTTCTGTGCTGTCTTGTTCACGCTCTCACCTCCCTTGGCAGCATTAACTGCAACATTACCACAACCATCCGCCAAAAGCTACCCGGCAGAAGCAACAGATTTAGGCCGCGACATGATCTGGTGAAGCTGGGTGCGCAGGCAGTTTTTCCCATCGCTGCCCCAGCAGATGAAGCCGTGGCCGGGATAGGGACAGCCCCGGCACCGTTCAAAGATGCCGGGGCTGGGAGGGTCAGGGGGCCGCTCATGGGGGATGGTAGGCAGCCACTCCGGGTCATAGACCAGCCTCGTCCCGTTTTTCTTATAGCTGACCTTCACGGCGACATCCCCCACTCGGGACTGGCCCCGTCCGCCGCCTCCAGCTCCAGCCGGTTGGACTGCTCCACGCGCTCGTCCAGATCTTCCACGGTGCGCTGGATCTGCTCCGCCGCCGTGGTGAGCGCTTTCCGCCGCTCCACAGTGATGGGGTACTCACTGTCCAGCGTCTCATGGATGCAGCGGTACATCTCGGTGAGCTGCTCGTCCGTAAACTGCCGGTGCTCCTGCACCAGCCCAGAGCGGCAGGCAAAGTCCAGCTTGGCTCCGGCGTAGTCGTTGTCATAGTAGTTCCCGTTGCAGACGCCGGTGCCGCTGCCATCCCGCCGCCAGGTGACGAACTCGTAACCCATGTCCTGCGCCAATTCACGTCCGGCCAGAAGTATGCTGTTAAATTCCGAGAGAAGGCGGAATTTGCTTGCAGTCCCCTCATTTTTTACGGGAGGGGCGGCGGCTATGGCGGTGGTGTACTCCCACACCTGGGCGGCGGTTCCGGCCACAGCGTCATAGGTACGGCTCACCTGCGGGTCATCCACCGCGCCGGGGGGCAGCAGGATCATGCCCTCCTGGTCAACGCGCATGGCGGGCCTGCCGTCCACCAGGATCGGCAGTCTGTTTTCCTTCAGCGGGCCGGTGGCGATACCCTCCCGCCGCAGGCGGCGGGAGAGCTCGGGCAAAAATTTCTCGTTCATATCGAGTACTCCTTTTTATTTTAATGTATATTACAGGACCATGCCGCCCATGGTCATCCCCGGCTCAGGCTCCAGCTCAGGCTGTTCTCTCTGCTGCTGGAACAACATCCGGTGCTCCTCATCCGCGATTTGGTAGCTCATCCCGTCCCGCTTGTAAAAGTGCGGGGCGGTGAAAGTTTGATCTACCTTGCGGATACCGGAACGCCACCAGCCCTCCTGGGTTTGGAAGAGCATGGTTCCGTTTTGCAGGACGGCGCCCCACGGCGGCACATGGACGCTGGGGTAGCGGGCAAAGGGCGGGTAGTGCTTCATGGGATCCTCACAGCCCTGGAGATCCATGCTGAAGCCTGGATGCTTGGTGGAGGAGTAGCTCAGGCCGTCCATGGTGTCCAGGTCCAGCCAGGACAGCTCCGTCTGCTCCAGCTTCCGGCAGATGTCCACCAGCCTGCTCCGGGAGCAGGTTTTCTCTCTGAATTGCTGGGCGATATCCTCCACCCAGCCGTTGTCCCCAGTGTCGAAAGCCACTCGCAGGAGCAGGTTTCGCTCCGGCTGGGTGAACATGGGGCCATCACGCTCCTGTTCGGCCAGCAGCCGCATGGCGGGGGTGAGGTCGTAGCCCACGGCGTAGTCCGGCGAGAGGCGCTGGAGGATCTCCCGCTCCACCTCCCGGGCCACCAGCGGGTTCGCATGGCCGTGCTTCTTTTCAAAGCGGCTGTTGTCCAGATGCCTGCGCAGCCGCTTGAGCTGCCGGAGCTCCGGCTCTCCGCAGGAAATGTCGATGGTGTTGGCAAAACGGCACAGCAGGAGCTGTTCCTCCGGTCGGCCCGGCCAAGGGAAAACCCCGCCCAGATAGAACTGAGCCTGTCCCACAGGAGAGGCAATGGAAACGGTACGCTGCTGCTGGAGGGAGTAGAATTTATCGTGAGCTGGCTCGATATCCCCCCAGATCTGGGCCCGTCCATCGAACCAGTCGTTCATCCAAAGCCCTCCATTTTCATGGTTTCGGCCTCCTCCGGGCCGGGCTGGTGCTCGTCCGCGCTGTCAGCTTCCTGCCAGGGCGGCTCCATCCCGAACATGTCGTACACCTCCACATCCACGGCTCTGCGGGTTGCCAAGTCATCAGTCAGGGTCTCATAGCGAAATCCGCTGGTGGCGTGGTAAGGCAGCTCCTTATGGATGGCCGCAACGTATTCCTGCGGGTCGGTGAAGATGAACCGCTCCTCGTTGGCAAAGCTGACCCGGCCCACTGCCAACCCCTCCAGCGCCTGCTGGATCTGGGCCGCCGCTTCCGCCACCACCTCGTCCTGAGCAAAGCTGTCCAGCCGTTTCCAGTCCTCGGGGAAAGAACCCCACCCGCTCAGGGTGACCGCCAAGTCTACGCTGGTGATATCGTCCTTGGTGACGCCCAGCCGTTTGTCCCCGCCGTCCAGCTCGATGTAAAGCTGGACGGCCTCCTCCAGCGGCAATTCATGATCCACCCGGTTTTCACCTTTAAGGATATTTTCGATCACGTACCAGCGGTAGCTGTGGGGCTTATCCGGGTCTGCGGCGTCTTGGAGAGCCTGACGGCCCTGTTTCGTCAGCCCCATCTGCTGGGCCTGCTTGTCAAAGCAGGTGAGATAGGCTTGGTAATCGCCCAGTACCGGGTTGCACCGCAGGCAGTAGCGGTACCGCTCCGTCTCCACCACGTAGCCGTAGTTCTGATCCCAGCCGCCATCGATCTTGCCGCCGTGGCTGAAGCACCAGCGGTCCATGCTGGTAAGGTCCTTCAGCACGCCCCGCCGCAGTTGATCCACCACCTGGCCCAATTCTTCCCTGAACTCCGGCGTGTTCAACTCGTCAGAGCCCCTGGGCCACCAGGTGTGCCAGAACTCATGGCCGTTTTCACCGAAGTCGATGCGGACGTGCCCGACAGCGCCCAGTTCCTCATCTTTCTCGGGCGGCAGGGCATAAAAAATGCCCGCCTCATCGGGAGAGGCGGGCCGCATTTCAAATTTGATGGGGTTTTCGGGGTAGTCCAGGTTATATTCCTCACAGAACCGCTCCAGATCCATCTCCTCGCCATGGAGGAAGTAATCCCCCTTGCCGATCCGGCGGGCATCGGTGCTGGGCCGCTTCAGCGGCCTGTGGGAGAGGACGGTGCCGCTGTGGAGGAAGCTGGTGTAGTCCACCAGCGCGGCGTGGCTGCCGGGGTCGGCGTCCGTGCCCCTCATGTCATAGCAGTACCACCCGTCCGGCACCGTCTCCCGGGGGATGATCCAGTTGGTGGTGAGCACGGGCCTGCCGAACAGCTGGGCGTACTGCATCTGGTCTGTGTAGATGTTGATTGCCATGTTTTTTGCTCCCTTCTGTTTTTGTGAACATAACAGATACCACACTTTTACGCAAATATCCAGTGTTTTTTTGCTGAGGCTGGTGTGGGATGTCAGAGCGTGAGCACGAACCCGGGCTGGTCACCGGCGGCCTGCACTTGCCCTGTTTCCCGGCGTGTTACATAGCCCTGGGGGATGTACGCGCCGCCGTGGACGGAATGGTATTCCGCGCCGACCCGTGCGTAATCCAGGTAAGGCCGCACCGCATCGGGGAAATCCACCCCGGCCAGGCCCTGCTCCACCAACCAGCGGCCCAGCTCCTCATCCGAGGGGATATCCTCGATGAATTCATACCGGTCCAAGCTGGAAGCCACCCGCAGGACGTCATCCAGGCTCTCGACCTGTTCCACATACAGCGCGCCGACGCAGGTGGCGTACTGCTGGAAGCTCATTTGATCCTCCACCCCGGCCAGATGGTTGAGCTTTTGGATACCGGCGTCGGCGGTGAGGTCGGCCAGTTTGAGGCACTCCGCAAAATGCTCCGCGAGGCCGCTGCCCCGGATAAACACAGGGCTGCCGCCCGCAGGCTGTTCCAACCCGGCCAGCTTCTTCTGGGCCTGGGCTGCCGTTGTTGGAAAGGTGATGGATATGCCATCGCCATACCGCTCCTTGGATACTTTTATGACCATTGTGTCATCCCTCCTCTGATTTTTATCAATATTTGCGTGGGGATCAGTCGTTTTCAGTACATTGTCTGCCCCATCTCCGGCTGCTGGGGAAAGGGGGCGCTGAGGCGCTTGATTGAACCGAAGCTGGTGGCCTGTACGCCGTCCTCCTCCATCATCGACCGCCCCAGCCGCTCGAAGTCGGTGAAGCCGTCCAGCAGGTCGAAGATCTCATCCTCCACGCCAGCCATGCGCAGGCCGTTCCGGGCATACTCACCCTCGGTCACGTCCACCAGCTCATAGTTGTCGATGTCCTCTGCGATGCAGACAGCATCGGAGAAAGCGGTTGGTTCTTCCGCCTCCATCGCGGCGCCAAATGTCCGCAGCTCTGTTTCAGACATCGAGCGGACATACTGGGCAAGGGTGTTGGCGTCGTCCGGCGTAATGCTGTCCAGCGGCAGCAGATGCCCCCAGGAGTACCCAATTTGGACGTCACTGATAATGGTCCCTCCCAGACTTCCTACGGTAAGCCGCGCGTTTGCCAGATCATTGTCCGAAGCGGGCAGGTTAAGCCGATAAGTGCCAAGCGCAGACGCCAGAGTGAGGGCGAAAACGGGTTTGTCATCCACGGCCTGGGTCTGGACTGTTTCCCGACGCTTCACATAGCCGTGGGCCGTGTAGGCCCCGCCGTGGTCAGAATAGTACGCCGCGCCGATCCCGGCGTAGTCCAGGTAGGGCCGCACCTGTTCAGGGAAATCCACTCCGGCCAGCCCGTGCTCCACCAGCCAGCCGCCCAGTTCCTTGTCTGTGGTGACGCCCTCAATGAACTCATATTGGGCGAGGCTGGAGGCCACCCTCAGCACGTCATCCAGCCCGTTGATGCTCTCCGCGTCCAGTGCCCCGGAGAAAAACTCCTGCTGTTCTACACCAATACCGTCAAACAGCTTCGCCAGCTGGTTAAGTTTTTGTAGGTCGTCCCCATTTTCCAAATTGGCCTGCCGGATGTATCCGTGAAGGCTGTACGCGTTGCCGCACACTCCGCTGATCCGGACGGGGGCGTTGGGTTCTAAACCGTCCCGCAGGGTAGAGAGGGTTCGCTTTACGTCGTCATTGGCCGCTGGCAGACTAAGATCGATACCAAAATCCTGGCAGCTTAAATGAAGGAGCATTACGCCATCCCCCCCATCTGCGGCTCCTGGCCGGAGGGGATGTGGCGGGCCATGATCTCCTGGATCTCCGGCTGGCTGCCCTTGTAGGCCACGTAGCCCTTGTCCCCGAAAACGCCGCCCTCCGCATCGATCCGGCGCTGGCCCAGGCGGCGGAAGTCCAGGGATTCCAGCACCTCGGCGTCCATCCGCATCTCCTCCGCGATGTACTGGCCGTACTCCTGGGCGGTGCTGATGCTTTCAATTGCAACAAAATCCTGGAGGTTTTCCACCAGATAAGCCGCTTCCTCCGGGGTCTTGGGCCAGGCGGTGTCAAAAACGATGTGGAACTTTTCCATATCGCCGTCCTGGAACCCCTCGTAGCACCGGGCCAACCGGTTCAGCGCATATAAGTGCTCGTTGAGCTCGAATTCCTCCATAAATAAGCACCAGAGGGCGTCGCAGACCTCGCCGAACATTTCCACTTCGGCACGGCACTGGTACGGCTTTTGGGCTCCCAGCCGCTGGACGGCCCGGAGGATCTTGCTGTCCGCGCAGGGGAGGTACAGCATTTCGCGGCTGGCCGGCTGACCAATGCCCGTCAGGGCCAGCGATACCACGCAGTCCCCATAGTAGTATTCCGGCAGGTGGCGGCCATCGTAGACCTGCTCCAGCTTCATGCCGTTGTCATAGACCACGCCGTAGGGGGTGACCACCCCAGCGCCGCTCTGGATGAGGTTCAGGGCCTCCTGCGTCCCATCCAGCGTCTGGTATTCCTCTTTGGGCGTCGTACCGCCGTTGAGTGTCAAACGATGGTTTTTTCCGATCTGTTCCAGGTCGGAGAAGTCGGTGATTACTGTGGCCTGCTGACAGCAGAATGTGAGATTGATGAGGTCTTTGATGTCGGACAGGCACAGGGTGGACGCCATGGCCTGGAACTGGACGACCTCGTCATCATCGAAGCTGTCCAGCCGTTTGGCCAGGTAGTCCAGCTCGTCCACGTTGACGGTCTGACCCGTCAGGCGGTTCAGGATGGGGACGGAAAAGAGGGTTTCGTCTACCCGGCAGTCTTGGGCTGCGGCGTCGCCGATGCCCAGGCCGTTCAACAGCTCAATGGTGGAATCGTACTGGTCATCCGGGATGGGGAGGGGGATGGTGGCCGCGCCGTATTCCGGGTGGCCCTTGTTACTGAGTATCACTTTGAAAGCCAATGGGATCACTCCTTGTCAAAATTTCAGCGCCGGGATGGCGCTGGCTGGGTAAGCAAAAAAGGGCGCAAAAAAAGCGCCGTCCCTTCGGCCTTGATGGCCAATGGACGGCGCGGAATGCTGTGAAAATATTTTGTTGTCGGTTGGAATGGTTTCGTAGAGACTGGGTGGAAAGCAGCGGGGCGTGAGTTCAAGTCCCCCCTGTCAGGGGAAATAGCAAAATCAGACGGCCCTCGGATTTTCGTATCCGAGGGCCGCAAGAACGTTGAAAACACTGGCGTTGAGGGCAAAATAGCATTTTCATCGTTCATAGTTGGTGGACTCGAAGGGGATCGAACCCTCGACCTCCGCGTTGCGAACGCGGCGCTCTCCCAGCTGAGCTACGAGCCCATGTTCGATTTTTAGAACGTCTGTTTCCGTTTCCTGCATCGTGAAAAATTTGCGGATTTCTGCGTTGCTTTGTGGACCGTTCGCCCTCCCAGCTGAGCTACGAGCCCATATTCCATTCTCCACTCCCCCGCCGGACCTCCGCCGGAAGAACCACAACGGCTACATTATACCAGAAAAAAAAGATTTGTAAAGGGGTAACCTTCATTTCCCTGCAATAATTTTTCCGCAGGGAGGCGGACCCCCCAACCCGCCCGCCTCCCGCTCCCCGCCTCACCCCCTGCCGTTCCCCTTCGTAACAGCCTCCGGCGTATTAGCGTAATCCCACTGATGGTCCGTCTCCGCCATCTCATCGCTGGTAATATTGAAATATCTCCAGCGGTCCGGCCCGCTGGTTCCCCAGACAGACCCCTGCTCCCGGCGGTTGGCGTCCCAGGTCACATCCACACAGTACCACTTGCCATCCAGCTGCACCATGTTCCAACCGTGATCCTCCTGGCTGAAAAAAGCCGCCCCGACCACAGTAATACACTCCACCCCAGCCAGGTCGCACAGCAGCTGGAAGGTGGCAGCGTAACCCAGGCACACCGCCGCATGGTTTACCAGCCCGCCGTAAGGGGTAAAGGATTCCCGGGGCGTTTCCCTCATCACATCCTGGTGTGTCCAGTCATAATCCACATTGTTGACCACCCAGCTGTAGATAGCAGTCTCCTTTTCCAAGTCGCTCATGCCGTTGTCCAGCACCTGTCCCAACACCCGTTTGGCCACATTATAGATATCCCTGTCATAACTGGACAGGGAAGATGGATCCTCAGACTCCCAGGCAGCGCGGATGGCCGAGGTATCATACAAAGACATATCGTCCTCGTTAGGCTGGACAAACTTAACCCGATCTGGGTAATCGGAATCGGCCTCCGGCGTCCATGGCGCCAAACCGCTGCCATAGCGGTCTACAACGCCGATGGAATCCGGCTGCAAAGCCGCCGTCAGCTTATTAAACGCCTGCTCCGGATCCTCACAGGCCAGCAGCAACACAAATGTCCCGTCCGAACCAACCACCACGCTGCGTACCACAGCCTGGTGGAGCAGGTCTTCCTGATCCGGCGCATAACTGGCAAAACGGGCCTCCCTGTCAAACAGATAGTTGGACAGGACATCCATCATATCCCAGGCAGCGGCCTCGTCCTTAACACGCAGGACAGCCAGCTCAAAGGCCAACGCCCCCGTCCCGCGGACGATCGCCGCATCCTCCCACTGGTCTCCGCCCAGGCCATAGGAGCCGCTGATATAGCTGCCCAACGCCGCCAAATCGCTGTCATCCAGCCACTCCACCGCATCGTCGGATACATATTGCTGTACCTGCCCATACAGGAAGCCCAGGACGGCATCCACATCCGCCTCCACCGTCGGCCCCTCCACCGGCTGGCTCGGCATAAGATCCCCATTGACGGCCGCCTGGAAAGCCGCATCCGCGCTGGCCGTATCCGGGCAGATGAGCAGCACGGCAAAAGGCCCCTCCCGGCTGACGCTGCCCCGGGCCGCCAGCTCCGCCTCCGCCGGGGCGTAGCCCGCAAAATCCCCCTGACGGTCAGCCCTATAGTCCGCCAGCGCGTCAGCCGCCCGGGCGGCCGCCTCCTCGTCCTCCATCCGCACCACGGCCACCTCAAAGGCGGACATACCCGTGCCCCGGATCACCGCCGCGTCCCTCCACGGGTCCTCCAGGCCGTAGGCGTTGACCAGGTAGTCGCTCAGAAATACCGCCTCGTCCTTGTCCGCGCTCAGCCGCTCCAGCCCGTTGGTATCCCCATCAAACCCGCTCCGCGAAAACACCGCCTCCGCCAGCTCCGCCGCCCCGGGCCACTGGTCCGGCGTCTGTGTCCCAACAGCGGGCTCCTGCCGGCACCCGGCAAACAGTCCCAGCAGCAGGACAGCGGACAACAGCAGCGAGACAAACCGTTTCATACTGACACAGCCCCTTAAAGAAATCTTAGAGCCTGTTTAAAATCTGGCGGAATGCCAGACGGGCACAGATTTTTTTGCTGGGCAAGGCGATTTGACGCAGGAATACTTTGTGTATTTCCAGTCAAATCAACGCGGCCCAGCGGGAAAAGATGTGCCGGGATGACGTTTTGACAGATTTTGAACAGGCTCTTAGAACCTGTATTCACAACCTCAAACGCCGTGTGGGCGGGTCTTTTTCCGCCATACTGCGTTGCGTTTTCTTGCAATACACAAAGTATTCCTGCGAAAACGCGCCTTGTCTGGCGAAAAAATCCCTCGCCCACCCGGCATCTTCCGCTGTGAATACAGGTTCTTAAAACAACGAAGGCTCGCCGTCGGCAGGCCCCCGTCCCTCATTTTTCGTGGAGATAGCTTTTCAGCAGCACCTGCAGCAGCTCGTCCCGGTCCAGCTGGCGGATGAGCGTGCGGGCATTGTTGTGGTTGGTGATGTAGGTGGGGTCCTCGCTGAGGATATAGCCCACGATCTGGTTGATGGGGTTATAGCCCTTCTCCTGGAGGGAATTATAGACGGAGGACAGGATCATCCGGATCTCCTGGTCCTTGTCAATGCTGACGCTGAATTTGCGTGTGTAGTCGATGTCGTTCATCGGGCGCACCCCCTCTTTCTTGTTACTGCTATTTTAGCCTACAACGGCCCCGTTGTAAAGAGGAAATCAAAAAATTTACAAGGGAATCCCTCTATGAAAAATCTGTAAGAACCTGTATTCACAGCCGAAGATGCCGGGGGGACGAGGGATTTTTTCGCCAGACAAGGCGCGTTTTCGCAGGAATACTTTGTGTATTGCAAGAAAACGCAACGCAGTATGGCGGAAAAAGACCCGTCCACACGGCGTTTGAGGTTGTGAATACAGGTTCTAAAACCTATACCGCCCCGGGGGGCAAAGGGATTGACGAACCGGCCCGGGGATGTTAAGATAGTAGCATCCGACAAAATTCGTACCCACCGCTGAAGGAGGAATTTCCCTATGGCTTCCAGGCCCTCTCCCAACAGTTTGATCCACTGCGCCGTCTGCGGCGAGGATTATAGCGCGACCTATAAACGCTGTCCCTTCTGCGGGGCGAAGAACGCGCCGCCCGCCGCGCCCAATCCCCCCCGCCGTGCCCCGGCCCCCCCGCCCGCCTACGGCGGCGATCCGGAGCCGGCCCCTCCCTCCCGCCGCGGGGCACCCGCCGATCCCGACGACACCTACGTGTTCGACGGGCAGGATCTCTTTGACGACGAGCCCGAGGAGGACTACCGCCCCGCCCGCCCCCGCGGCGGCAAGCGTCTGGCGGAGAAGCCCTCCTCCAATCCCTTTGCCGAGGCCCAGATCAACTGGCCCCGGATGATCACCTTCCTGTGCTCCCTGATCATCATCGTGGCCGCGCTGATCATCATCTTCACCGTGATCTATCCCCAGCTCCGGGACGGCGGCGGGCCGGGGGTCAACGCCACCGAGCAGCCCTCCCTCCCCGTCTCCACCGACCCGGTCCAGCCCACCCAGCCCATCGGCCCCACCGTCACCGATCCGGTGGGCGGCGTCACCGATCCCCCGGTGGAGCCCGGCGTGACCGATCCCCCCCAGGTGGGGGACGATGAGCCCACCGGACTGACCCTGAGCCGGAAGGAATTCACCCTGAACCCCACCGACGGCTGGAACAGCTATAAAATCATAGCCACCGTCACCCCCGCCGGCTGGAACGGCACGGTGACCTGGAAATCCAGCGATCCCTCTCTGGCCGCCGTGTCCGCGGACGGCACCGTGACCCACGCCAACCCCGACGTGACCGGCCTCCACCGGGTGTTCATCACCGCCCAGGCGGGCACCATGGAAGCGACCTGTACCGTCTATATCGCCCCCAAGCCCACCGCTACCCAGCCCCCCGCCCAGTCCGATCCCCCGGCCCAGACCAATCCCCCGGTGGAGCCCACCCAGGCTCCCCCCTCCGGCGGCAATGTCACGGTGGGCCGCACCGGCACCATCGTAAATGCGGAGGGCGGCCTCCGGGTGCGCTCCGGCCCGGGCACCACCTACGCCCCCATTGCCTCTATCACCAACGGCACCACCATCACCGTGCTGGCCGAGGCGGGGGACGGCTGGTATCAGATCAACTTCTCCGGCCAGGGCGGAGCCGCCACCACCGGCTATATCCGGGGCGAGTATATCTCCACCAACTGACCGCACAACCGGGAACGCCGCCCGTCCGGGCGGCGTTCCTTTCTGAAAGGAGGCGTCCGCCATGCTCACCGTGGAGCGCGCCGGAGCCATGAACCTGGAAAATGCCATGCGCGGGGCCCGCAACCCCATGAACAGCTGGGCCCGCTCAGACAGCGGCTATAACGCCGCCGGGGAATACGTGCTGGGCCCCAACGACCTGGATCTGGCCCTGCGCCTGTGCGCTTCGGGCAGCGACCACCGGAAATTCCTCCGGCAGATCTTCGTGTCCCTGGACGTCACCGCCCCCCTGTACTGGTGGAAGGAGTTCGACACCTATAAGGTGGGCACCGTGGCCAACTCCACCTCCACCATGCACAAGCTCCACGCGAAGCCTCTGGAGCTGTCCGACTTCTCCACCGACCACCTGACCCCCGCCTCCCTGGAGGCCTTCCGGCGGTACGTGGACTATCTCGAGACCGTGCGCCGGCGGTATGTGGCGGACAACGACAAGGCCGACTGGTACGACCTGATCCAGCTCCTCCCCTCCAGCTACCACCAGATGCGCACGGTGACGCTGAACTACGAGGTGCTGGCCAGCATCTACTTCGCCCGCCGCAGCCACAAGCTGGACGAGTGGCACACCTTCTGCGACGAGCTTCTGGCCCTGCCCTACGCCCGCCAGCTGCTGGGCGCGATAGGCGGCGAAACCATCCCATAAGCAAACGCGCCCCCCGGCTCACCGCCGGGGGGCGTTTCTCGCGGGCCGCCGGAACCAATCCAGCCGAACGCCGCAGTTATCAATACAGGCTCTTAAAGCCCCAGCCAGCCCTGCAATCCGGCCAGATCCTCCGCGATATACACATGGGGATATGCCCGGAAGGCCTCCCTGGGGGTGGTGCCGTTCAGCACCGCGCAGAAGCCGCACCCGCCCGCCTGGGCGGTGGCGGCGTCGATCACCGTGTCCCCGCAGAACAACGCCTGTCCCGGCTCCAGCCCGAACCGGGCCAGGGCCAGGTTCAGCCCCTCCGGGTCCGGCTTCACCCTGGACACCTCGTCCCAGCCGATGATCAGCTCCACCAGCTCCAGCCGCCCCTGGTGGGCCAGGATCTGCCGGATGGTGTCCCCCGGCTTGGTGGACACGATGGCGGTATGTACCCCCGCCCCCTTCAGGGCGGACAGCAGCTCCACCGCCCCGGGCAGCAGGCGGGTGCCCTTGATCATCAGCTCCCGCCCCGGCCCGCTGGCCTCGGTGCCCACCGTAATGTGGAACTGGTGGACAAAAGCCGCCTGCCGCTCCGGGTCCGTGTCCCCAGTGAGGTGGGTGAAGCCGTTCTCCAGCGTCATGCCCACCGTGGTCCGCACCTGCTCCACCGTGGGCGCGGGCAGGCCCAGGGCGGAAAAGCCCAGCTGATAGCCCTGGGCGATGGCGGCGGTGGAGTCCCCCAGCGTGTAGTCGAAATCGAAAAAGATCCCCTGATAGTCCATGTCATACCTCCGTTTTCCGGTTACTCTGGGGTATGATACCACAAACCGCCCCGGCTTTCAACCTCCGGCCTGCTCCAGCAGGTTGGCCGCCCCGTACCGCAAACAGCGGTACAGCCTCTGCCGCCCCCGCTTCAGCGTCCGGGACACGGTGGACTTGTTCACCCCCAGCTCCTTGGCGATGGCCTCCATGCTCATGTTACGCCCGTAGTAGAGGATCATGTACTCCCGCTGCCGGGGGGTGACGTCCTGCCGCAGGGCGTGGGTCAGGTTCCGCTTCAGGCGGTTGATCTGATCCCGGTTGTCGTCGGCCATCAGCTCGGTGTATACCCTCAGATCCGCCAGGCCGAAGCCATTCTCATAAGAAACGGTGCGCATTGCGTTACCTCCTTCTGTGATCCACCGGGCCGCTCCCCCGCCGGGGGGTGAATTTCCGGTAGTAGCCGTTCAAATGCCGCGCCACCTCCCGCACGTCCCGGTACATGGAGCGCAGCGGCCTCAGCCTCCGGTCCAGCTGTATCCGGCGCGGCCCGTCCCCGGTCTCCCGCAGGACCCGCTCCAGCTCGGAGATCCGCCCCCGCAGCATGGCCGCCGTCTGCTCGTATTCCAGTGATAGCTCGTACAGTGTCATAGCGTCCCTCTCCTGTCCTCCCCTTCGTCCCGGCCCACCCGCCGACGGCGGTGGGCAAAATAATACCGGGCGTACCGTCCGATGCAGTCCTCGCACACCGTCCGGCCCTCCAGCGCGAAATAGGGGTCCCCGGGGTACAGCTCCCCCCGGCACAGACGGCACCGCAGCAGGTGCCCCGGCCCCTCCGCCCCATTTCGCGATCTATTTTTGAAAAAACCTGTTGACAAATTTCCCTCCCACTGCTATAATAAGCTCCGTTGTGAACGCGAAGCCTTACCGTGCTGGTGTAGCTCAGCTGGTAGAGCAGCTGATTTGTAATCAGCAGGTCGGGGGTTCGAATCCGTCCACCAGC
>CAJUCA010000011.1 GCA_910585265.1 uncultured Oscillospiraceae bacterium
CGCCCTCACGGGGCCGCACCAGGGCGGGCTGGTGGACGCCGCCAGCCTTGACGGAGGACACAAGGCCCTGCATCTCCACATCATCCCGGACGCCGAACGGGTGGTTCTGGAACGGGTGGAGCTCCGACAGGTCCAGATAGACGATCTCCTCCTTTTTTCCACGGGAGGCGTCTTTAAGCTGGGGCGGCTGCTCCGGCGCGGGAGGAGGCGGGGCCGGGTCCTCCTTGGCCGGGGCGGGCTTGCCCTGCCTGGGGGCCTTGTCCGACTTACCAGGGCCCCCACCGCCGGGGGCCTGTTTCTCCGCCTTGGGCGGGCGGCCCTTGCGCTTGGGCTTGTCTCCTTGGGCCGGGGCCTCCTTGTCCTTGGGCGGACGGCCCCGGCGGGGCTTTTTCTCCTCCTCCTGGGGCTTCTCCCACTCCTGGCCGCCCTCCGGGGCCGGGGCCGCCTGCTGCTCCTGCCCAGCGCCCGCCCGGACGGACGACAGGTCGATCACCTTGTTCTCCGGGGGCGGGGGACCCTCCATGCCGGGGATCACAGCCTGCTCCGGGGCGGGAGGAGTGCCAGGCACCTCCGGCACGGGAGGCTCCGGCTTCTGCTCCTCAACGGGAACACCCGGCTTTTTATCTTCTGCCACTCTTTGACCTCCTTTTTTCCATTGTTGTATATGAAAACGCCGCCCATAGTCTCACTTGGGCGGCGATCCATTTTTGACAACCTTTATTACATTCTAATATATATATATGATTGCAAATGGATAGTTGACTGTCCAAAAAAATATTATAAAATAGATGACAAAAATCCCCATGTATAGTATAATAAAATTGTTTTAGATAGTAACCCACATATTTTAGAATTTTTTATATCAAAGTTTTTAATAACTATATAGGAAGTGTTTGCCATGTTCAATCTAATCTTATTGGAAAACATTCTATCCAATATTGCAGAAATAATTTTATCCATTGCAACGATTGTGGGTATCCTTAAATTTGAAAAGATTTGGCAGAAGTTTCTATCAATCGTGATTTTGCTTATCGCACTCTCGTCTGTTGGTTTGGGGTTTTACCTCAAATCTGACAATAACACTATTGCAGCAAATCTACATATATCTGTTTACCGACCTCTGGTAATTAACCAAGATGGGACATATGTTGATAAATATTTAGAGGACGCTGATTATAGAGTTTTATGCGCTGCAACTTACCCATTAGGCACAAAATTTACACTTATTATAACAAATATGAAAACTTTGGAGAAAAATGAATATGTAATTTCAGATGTATATGGCGGAAAAGACATTGGTCTATTTGATTCGGGAAGATATAAACTTGAATTATATGAAAATGCAGAATTATTACAAACCGATTATATTGTTTTGTCGTCCAAAAATCTTGAAAATGACGGGAAGTGGGATTATTCCATTTACACAATGGATGGATTCTATAGTGCGGCTATACCAAAGCAGATTATATTAAATGAGGCTACCTGCAAAATAATAGATACTTGGGCCTTTACAATTTATACAGAATCTGCCTATGTTTATCAAATTTTTGACACAGATATAGTTGATGGTATAGGAACTTTTGAGGGGAAATTTTATTTTCTTCCAGGTAGATACTTCTTAAATAACGCTGTTACTTCCAGCAAGATGGAAGAAATAATTATGGATATTGGATAGTACGGTAAACAATTTACATCTATACTCGACTATTAATATAAGAAAGAAAGATATATATGAGCTTTTTTACCGGTTTACTTTTTCCTCTTCTCCGAGATAGTATAATTGGGAAGATTTTAGATTGGGTAATAGAGTGGTTTTCCAAAAAGATCGTTAAGCATAGAGATCGTGGAAGATGCGGAAAATATGAACACTGCAAGAACTACGAAGAGCTTCTTACAACTGCCATTTCTGACATTGTCGATATTACAAAGACTGACTATAATCAGATAATTTTATGTGTTAATGCAGGTTCTCATGGTTTGTCATTATTAGTGTGTGCAGATAAAATTGCTGATGGCAAGCAAAAATATAGGGTTGTTGCAAATAACGGGCTAATCGCTACAAGTTTTCATACAGGTAAATATATTCGCATGGCAAAAATTGAAGAGAATTCTCGCTATTTTGTGGCTGTAAAAGAAACAAAATCTGAGCTAGTTGTTCCGATTCAAATGGATGGCAATAAGGTGGGCGTGATTAACTCCGAAGCCCCAGAAAAGTATTATTACACCAACAAAATGCTAAAAGAACTACAAGAGATTGCAAACTCAATTTGCTTGCGACTCGTTGAAATGCACTTTTCTGGTGATCCTCAAGAAATTCCATATATTTCATTGTAAACACGGAAAAAATACACGTACTACTCTGAAATATAACAGATAAAACCTCTTGCTGACGGCCTGCAAACCGTTGATATGACTGACTTTCTTGAAGTCCTATAATTACACTCGGACCAAAAAAAGAACCGCCTTAGGGCGGTTCTTTTTTTGGTATCGGCGGGCTTTTCCCGCCGATACCTTTGGGATTTTAATGCTCGGGCCGGCGAAGCCGGCCCTGCGCAATTCTCCGCCGCTGCGCGGCTCCGAATTTACGGCGCACTCGCGCCGCGGCCCGGAAGGGCCGTGGGTCTGTTGAGACGCACGCTGTGCCGCCCCCTGAAAGTGCAACTCACAGGGGGCGGTTTCAAGCTCAGCCGTCCGATTGGTCGTCTTTTTCGTCCTTGTCCAGCCTTCTGAGGATAAAAAAGCCTATGAAGGCGATTGCCACGATGGCCCCCGCGTCCGGCCAGTTTAGGGGTCCGCCCAGGTAAACGGTACCCAGAAAACCCACCACGAAAGTCATGACTGCGATTATGATATCTCTACCCACAAAAATGCTCCTCCCTTCTTCCGCATTCGCCTGACGGCCCCCCAGGAGCACTTAGGGCATTGCCGGATATCCGGGCGCGGCCTGACGTTCCATTACTCCCCCGCCCCGGCCACGCTGATGTTTTTCAGCCGGACGGCGTAGGGGCCGTCGTAGTCCGCGGTGAGGTAGCGGTCGGTGGAGAAGGCCAGATCCTTCTGGGCCTCCAGAATGCTGCCGTTTACCGAGCCGCCGGTGACGGGCGTCACCGTTCCGTCCTCGTCGATCAGGTAGGCCAGCCGGATTTCGCCGCCGAAGTGGCCGCTCATCTCGTCCATCTGGAAGTCGGAAAAGTCCACCGCCCACAGGCAGGGACCCTTTTTCAGCTCCGCAAAGGCCACCGTTCCGTTGGGGCAGGACATCTTGGCGTTATGATAATCGCCGGTGGGCTTCACCCCCAGGTAGCGGCAGAAGCGGTTGGAGCCGTGGCAGGCCAGCAGCTCCCCATCCCTCAGCAGCGGCAGGTCGGCCATGGGGATCCCCTCCGCGCTGTACGGCTCCACGGCCCGCAGCGTGACGTTCAGCCGCTCGCCGGAGGTGCCGCCCTGGACGTTCTCCCCCTGCTTCCAGGTGGAATAGCGGGCGTAGACCATGGGCGCGGAGGACCGGGCCGCATAGTAGTACAGGATGGTAAACACCTGATCCCCGCT
This sequence comes from uncultured Oscillospiraceae bacterium, assembly GCA_910585265.1. Classification (GTDB taxonomy): domain Bacteria; phylum Bacillota; class Clostridia; order Oscillospirales; family Oscillospiraceae; genus Enterenecus. The sequence continues at coordinate 3,550 of CAJUCA010000011.1, forward strand.
GAGCACCAGGTCGTATTTCCCGCTTTTCAGCACCTTTTGGGCATGGGCCCGGTCACGCACGAAGGTGAGTGCCTTCGCCGCCTTGGCGGACAGGGCCTGCTCGTCCAGCTCCCTGTACTGGAACGAGCAGTACAGCTCCACGTCCTCCGGCTCCCTGCACTGCGCCACGAACTCACCCTTGACCTCGGCATCGGTGTAGGACACGTCCGTCCCCTCGGAGGACAGGATGCGGTCGGTGCTGCGGATGACAAAAAGCTCGGCGGAGTTGATAAAGGCATCCTCCTGGACATCGGCGGCAAACAGGGCCTTCGCCATCCTCCCGGCACTCCAGGCCAGAGGGGCCTCGGCCAGTTCGCCGGCCTTTTCCACCAGGGGGGCCTGCACCGGGTCGGTCAGCTCAAAATAGGGGTTGGCCGCAAATTGGGCGGAGTAGTATGCGTCCTTCAGTGCCCGCTCTATCTGCCCGTCGTCCATGGAGGCCGCCAGCTGCACCGAGGTGAAGCCCCGGCTGGGCTTGCCGCCGTCCGGGTTCTCCACATCCCGGAATACGGTGACCTCATACTTGCGCACGTCCTTGCTGCGCCGGGTGTCCAGCTGCTGCTTCACGAAGAACAGCTCGGCGGTCTCTTCCGCCCGCTCGTTGATCCGCCACAGGGCGATGCCGCAGCGGGCCAGGGCGTTTTTGATTCTCTCGATCATGCTCACACCTCCATCAGCCCAGCCGGATGCGGGCCTTCATATACGGGCCGCCGTCCGACACCTTCACCCACTCCTTATGGCCCTTGCCGCAGAAGCCGCTGCCGGACAGCTCCGGCGCGCTGCTCATCATGGTGACGGACTTCAGCAGGTCGGGCACGTAGCCAGTGAGGACGATGGGGGAGTAGATCTTCCCCGTCAGCTTGCCGCCCTTGATCTCCTTGGCGGTGGTCACCATGCACTGGATGCCCCAGTTTTTGGGGTCCTCCATGCCGCTGGAGGGGCACTCCAGCAGGAAGCCGTCCTCCACGCTGGCGATCATCTCCTCCGGGGTGCAGTCCCCGCCCTGGAAGTAGGTGTTGGTCATGCGGGTGTAGGCCTTGCGCTCATAGCTCTCCCGGCGGCCGTTGCCGGTGGGGGCCACCCCCAGGCGGGCGGCGGACAGCGCGTCGCACATCCCGGTTTTCAGCACGCCCCGGTCAATGATCACCGTGTCCCCGGTGAGGGTGCCCTCGTCGTCAAAGAACATGGTGGCCGCCTCGTCCACCGCGCTGCCGTCGTGCATGGTCACCAGGGGGCTGGCCACGTACTCCCCGATAAACTGCTTTGCCTGGGCCCGGTCCTTGACGAACATATCCATCTCCACCCCGTGGCCGAAGGCCTCGTGGACGATCATTCCGGTGGTGGACGGGTCGCACACGCAGTCGTACTCCCCCGGCGGGATGGGCTGGCTGTCCAGCAGGGCCAGGGCGTCGCCCACCACCTGCTCCACGCCGCCGTCCATCACGTCCAGCAGCTCCGCGCCGCCCAGGACGGAGAAGGGCTTGTAGGACATTTTGATCTCCTGCCCCCGGGAGGCCATGACCGCCATCCCGGCGGTGGTCCACATCACGGTCTGGTCCAGATCCCGGTTTTTGGACAGGAACAGCTTGCGGTATGCCTTGCTTGCCACCACCACGTTGGCGTCCAGCACCCGCTCGTCTACAGCCAGGGCCTTCTCCCGGATGGCGGTGATTTTGCCGAGGATGGCCTCGTCCCCCAGCTCCCGGGGGTTGATCTTCCAGCCCGTCTCCTTCTTCAGCCCCGCCGGATCGTCCGCCGGGATGGGGGTGGGCAGGGGCTGGAACTCCGCCGTGGCAGCGTTCTGCTCGGCCAGACGCTTTGCCATGAGGGCGCAGATCTCGGGGACCTTTGCCTCGGAAAACTCATTGAAAGAATACTCGGCGCAGCCCACGCCGTCAAACACGCGGACCACAAAGCCCGCCGCGCCGCCGGTGCCGGAGGCGGAAATGCCAATCCCGGCGCGGTTGATGCGCCAATCGCGGCGGTCGTCCGCCTCCGCCAGCACGGAGGCATAGGGGTATGTCTCGCCCAGGGCGGCGATGAGCTTTTTCAGGCCCGGTTTGGCCTGATCAATGGTTGGAAACACAGAAGGACCTCCTTTTTCTTGAAAAGTCAGGGCTATCATATCACGAGATACCTCGCCTGTCAAGGTATCAGAGGGGGTTTTTCCCAGCCGCTACTCCAGCACATCCAGCTTGCCGTGCTTTTTCAGGCCGGAGAGGATGGCCCGCCGCGCCAGATCGTAGATGACGGCGAACACGGGCACCCCCACCAGAATGCCCACAAAGCCGAACAGCCCCTGGAACAGGGTGATGGCGAACAGCACCCAGAAGCCGGTAAGCCCCACGCTGCCCGCCAGCAGCTTGGGGCCCAGCACGTTGCCGTCGAACTGCTGCAAAACCAGGATAAAGATCAGGAAAATCAGGCAGTTGCGGGGGCTGGAGATGAAGATCAGCAGGGCGGAGGGCACCGCCCCGATGAAGGGTCCGAAGTAGGGGATCACGTTGGTGACGCCGATGATCACGCTGATCAGCACCCCGTTCTGGAAGCCCGCCACCACCGACATGATGGCGCAGAAGACGTAGCAGATCAGCCCCACGATGGCACTGTCCAGGATCTTGCCGCCGAAGAAGCCCACAAAGGTGGTGTCGATATAGGTGAACTCGGTCAGCAGCCTGTCCGCCCGCTCCGGCTTGAACACGGCGTACAGCAGGGCCTTGGCGTGGCGGGTGAACTTCTTCCGGCTGGCCAGCAGGTAGATGCAGATGATCACGCCCAGGATGATGTTTTTCGCCACAGTCAGCACGGAGCCCACGGTGGTGACCACCCCGCCCATCATGCCCTGCATGGTGGGCAGGAGATCGGTGGTGGCCCAGTTCTTGATCCAGTCCTCCATGTTGGAAAAGGCGTTGTTTACGTAGTTTTGCAGAATCTCATTGCCCTCCAGATGGTTCAGCACCCATTTGGTGAACTCGTCCACTTTGGGCGGGATGGCGATAGCCAGGGCCACGATGCTCTCCCACATCTCCGGGAGCACCATGCTCAGCAGCAGGTAGAGGATCACCGCGCTGATCAGCATCACCGCCACCACGCTGAGGAGGTTGGCCCACCTCTTGTACTTCTCCGGCAGGGCGGACTCAAACTGCCGCTCCAGGAAGCCGCAGGGGGTTTTCAGCAGGTAGGCCATGGTGCCGCCGTAGACGAAGGGGGTGAGTATGTCCATGACCCAGTGGAAGCCCAGGCGGATCTCGTCCAGCTTTTGGATGGCGAAGAACAGGAGGATGGCCAAGGCCAGGGACAGGAAGGCCGTCAGGGACTGGAAGAAGATCTTCTTTAAAAATTCCCGGTTCATCGGCCGCCCTCCCGGATCTTTGTCCAGTAGGCCATCAAGTCACCGAAGCCGCCCCGGGGGTAGGGGGAGAGATCCCGGCCCTCCCGGTTGATCAGGCAGTCGGTGAGGAGAAATACCTCCATGCCCAGCTCCCGGGCCACCATATCCTCCTCCGCGTCGTTGCCCACCATGAGGCACTCCTCCGGCGTCAGGCCCAGGGTGTCCAGGATCTCCCGGTAATAGCCCAGGCTGGGCTTGCACCAGTGGGAGGTCTCGTAGGTGGTGCACAGGGCGAAGTCCTCCGGCGACAGCCCGGTCCAGCCCAAGCGGACCCGGGTGCCCGCCGCCGGGAAGATGGGGTTGGTGGCCAGCACCACCCGGCTTCCCGCCCCGCGCATGGCCCGGACGGCGTCGGCGGCCTGGGGGTTGTGGCCGCAGAAGGCCCGGGCGGCCTGGAACTCTCCGGCGTAGAAGCTGTCGAACAGGGGCTTGTCCGCCAGGGCCTCCTGGCCGAACAGCTGGGCGAACTTCTGCCAGAAAACGGCCTCGTTGGTCTGGCTGCCGTCGTTTTTCACCATGGCGGCGGTGCCCACCCACACTGCGTCGATGAGCTGCTTGGGGTCGTAGCCCCGGGGGGCGATCTTTTGGGTCAGCAGGCCGAAGTAGCCTTTGACGAACTGGTCCTGGTCCATGGGGAGCAGCGTCCCGTCCAGGTCAAATAAAACAGTGGTAAGCTTCATGTGCGGTTTCCTTTCTGTCCGGCTGTTTGGCTGGCGGCGGAATGATTTGGGCTGTATAAGGATATTTTACCCCGGATTGTGAGAAAGTCAAGTGCGCGAACGTGACGGGCGCGGGGAGAGAGGATGGCCCATCCCCTCTTTTTCGCGTCAAAAAGTTCTCTCCTCAACGGCAAAAATATTTGAGGAGGAAACAATCCAATGAGAAATTTGAAGAAGTTTCTCGCGCTGGTCCTCGCGATGATGATGACCTTGAGCCTCATGGTCACCGTCAACGCGAAGAACGTTGAGTTCGAAGACGGCGAAAGCGTCAACGAGGCTTTCATCGACGACCTCACCGTCCTGGCTGGCATGGGCGTGATTCGCGGTCAGAGCACCGACAAATTCGCCCCGCTCAGCACTGTGACCCGCGCCGAGATGGCGGCCATCGTCTACCGCCTGAGCACCGGCGACGCCGACGCCGACCCCGAGTACAAGGATAAATCCGATATGTACGCGGGTTACGGCGACTTCACCGACGTGACCGAGTCCAACTGGTTCTCCGGCTACGTGGGCTACTGCGCCAACGCCGGGATCATCATCGGCTACCCCGATGGCACTTTCGGCCCCAACAAGCCCGTTACCGGGTATGAGGCCCTGGTGATGCTGCTGCGGGCCATGGGCTACGACCAGCCCAACGAGTTCAGCGGCAAGGACTGGCGTCAGCACGCCGCCTCCATCGCTACCCAGCGGGGGATGCTGGCTAAGGTGAACACCACCAGCTACCGCGGCACCCTGATGAACGGCGCGGCCCGTGAGGTCATTGCCGAGATCGCGTTCCAGGCCGCGACCAAGGCCCAGGTGGAGTGGACCGCCGCCTTTGGTTATCAGACCGCCCCTGTAAACGGCGTGCTGACTGGTGACACCGTGTTCAAGAGCCTGGGTGAGCGTTGGTTCGGCCTGGCCAAGACCACCAGCATCATTCTGGGCAACCAGGCCACCGGCGAGAGCGGCACTCTGCTGAGCGCGCTCAAGATGACCTACACTGTTGGCACTGATACCTACGAGGTTGACAACATCGCTCCCTACGCTTACCCCGGTGTTGAGATCGCCGCCGCCGACTTTACCAACGCCGGGCTTGCCACTCCTGGTGCTGCGGTCCCGGTTCCCACCGGCTTGAAGCTGGCCGGCAAGACCGGCCTGGATCTGTTCGGCCACAAGGTCGAGGCGTGGTACAACTCTGACGACCCCTCCGCTGCCAAGCAGACCTATGCCATCCTGGACCGGGCCAACCTGGCCAAGACTGTGTACAGCCCCGACGGCACCGACGGCAACAAGCTGTCTGACGGTACCTTTGCTACCAACGCCGCAGCCGCCAAGTCCCTGGGCGCGGCCGCCATGGCCGCTGGCTTCGACGTGGATCTGAAAACCAGCGAGGCTCACGAGAGCAATGTGTACGACCGTATCACCAATGCTACTGTGGCCAAGGCTACCACTGCCAGCCTCAACGGCCTGTACGCGCTGGTCTCCAACAACAGCGACAAGACTGTTGACGTGATCGTGGCCCTCAGCGCGGAGGTGGCCGAGATCACCCAGAAGAACACCATTGCCAACACCCAGACCCTGACCCTGGCTGGCCGCGGCACTAATGCCACCACCCCCGCCCAGATTGCCGCCTCTACCTTCAAGAATGGCGACCCCGGCACCGCCGGCGTGATTTACGTCAAGTCCCTGGTGGAGGGTTCCGAGACCGAGCTGGGCGCAAAGGTTACCGCCTGGCAGGTGAAGGGAACCAACGATGCCACTGCTTATAAGGACGCGGACAAGGCCACGAAGGGCACCGCGGGCACCAACAAGAATATGCCCTACTTCCAGCTGGACAAGGTGACCAAGTCCGTCACCGGCACCGTTGTGAGCTATGACAGCACCGCCAACGGCAAGCTCACCATGTCCGACGGCAAGGTGTACGAGCGTTCTTACCTGTGGAGCAAGGTGGTTAAGGGCGCGATCCAGACCCCGCTGAACGCTGCTGGCGCCGTGGAGTTCCAGGCCGGCGTGAACTACACCATCTGGCTGGACGACGACGGCCGCTGGCTGGGCGCGACCACCGCTTACAGCGACTTCCTGTACGGCACCTATGCCGACTACACCGTGGGCGAGCTGGGCAGCGCCGAGATGAAGTACTACGTCACCGGCGTGACCATCGACGGCGAGATTGTAAAGAACGTGCCCATGACCAGCCTGCTCCAGGACAGCCAGGACTATCCCGACGCTGCTACCGGCGACTCTTTGGGTGACGGCTATAATGAGCTGCTTATCTCCAAGAAGGATTTGGGCAACTCCGGCAACGGCAACCAGATCCTGACCGGTGCGTACACCGGCTATCTGAAGGACGCCGAAGGCAACTTCGTGGCGGATGATACCGATGCCAATAAGACCGGCGTCCAGCTGGGCGATGTGCAGCTGCTGAATGATACCGGCAAGAAGTGGACCATTACCAAGGACGATGTGGCCAACGGCTTCGCAGACCTGAACACCCCGAAGGACGGCAAGCTGGTCGCCACCAAGGATACCACCTTTATCCTGGTGTCCGGCACTGGCGTCAACGATGTGAAGGTTGAGAAACTGCAAGGCATCGAGGCTCTGCTGAAGGGTTACAGCAAGGTGGAGCTGGACGCTTCCGCCTTGGCTACTTCCGCCGATAACACACCCTACGGCAACACCTATTACATCATGGCGGCCGACCGCTTCAACAAGGTGGATACCAGCAACAACACCCTGGTTGACACCGTGATCCTGGACGCCCGCGACCTGACCTACACCGGCGCGACCAGCCTGTTCTTCGCCCTGGACGACAACACCACCGATGTGGTGCTGGCGGGCACCGATTCCACCAAAGTTAAGCAGTACAAGCTGTACAACGACGGCGAGCTGGGCACCTACTTCGTGACTACTGAAACCAAGTACAGCGGTGTGGCCCCCACCGGCGGGAACAGCGATGGCGACTTCTTCGAGCTGGTGAAGGTCTATGAGGTCAACGGTGTGCCCGTGTACAAGGCCGTTGCGGCTACGGGTCAGAACAGCACCGCTAACCTTGATATGGCAAACACCACCTGCGATACCGAAGTGCTGTACAGCTATGTGGGCGTGAGTAACCTGCAGACCGTCTGGCTGCAGAAGGGCACCGGCAAAGTGCTGGCCAATGTAGCCAACGCCAAGGTCGTGGACGTGGAGTTCAATGCCGACTGTGACCACGCCGAGATCAAGAGCATTGAGGACCTGAACCGCGCGGTTTCCGGCGATGACGCCCTGAGCGGCGCCATCAAAGTGGCCATCGTGAATGACGGCATCAATGTCAGCATGATCTACGTGACCTACGTGCACGCCTAATCATCAGATTAGGACGCAACAAAACCCAAGGTATAAGGAAGCGGCCCCCGGGATTTCTCCCGGGGGCCGCCCTTTTTGTCACGCGAACGCGATAAAAGCGTAACGATGGTTTGGTGAGTTCAAAGTCCAGCCTTGGGTCGCGCCAATGCGGAAACCACCCTCCTCAATCACTACCACACTTTTCCATGGGTGATCTGTCCAGGCGATGCACAGCCCGCCGGTATCGCTTTGTACCAACACCAGGGATGGTGTGAATCCGACGGGAATAAACTGGGTAGCCAATGTACCCTTGTCGCCCACATAGGAGCCCACAATAATGGGCTTGCTCTCCAACGTAAGGATTCTCTGTTCCAGCCCGTCCGTCCGGGCTTCGGCGGTTTTGGTGAGCAGCGCGGCCTCGATCTTGTCCGCGTTCTCGTTCAGCGGCGCGGGGGAGAGGGGATCATTGGTTTCGATCAGGTTGAGCTTGTAATTTTGTGTCTGTTGCATAGCTTTTATCAACTCCTTCGCCGCTGGATAAACGGGGGCGGTTGTTGCCCGCTCCGGAGCAACTATGGGGCGAAAAAATTTCCCGGGGCGGTTTTGGGACGGCGGGCGTACAACGTTGCCTTTTTACCGAAATCCGCGGCTTTTCCCGCCATTGTTGCCCCGAACCGTACACCTCCGCCCCCCTTCTAACCAGCCCCGAAGGGAGTGGTAGAAGAAATGCAACAAACCGACAAGTACAAGCTCAACAAGCCCGGGATCGACGATCCCCTCGCCATCGCGCCGCTGAACGAAAACATGGACAAGCTCGAAGCCGCCATCCTCGCCGAAACCGCCGCCCTGGACAGCCGCGTCACCGTGCTGGAAGCCAAATACTTTGTATCGGGCACCTTCATCGGGGACGGCCAGTCCAGCCAGTTCATCAACCTGGGCTTCACCCCCAAGGCCGTCCTGGTTCACCACGAGTACATCGCGTATTACACCGCCCTGGCCGTGGCCGGACAGTCCAGCTCCAACGGCCCCGGGACCGCCCTGGAGGTGGTGGAAAACGGCTTCAAGGTTCACAATTCTTCCCCCAGTGCCTCCATCAAACGCAACATGAACGAGAACGGTCAGTCGCTCAACTACATCGCGTTTACCTGAATCATGACAAAAAGGCCCCCCGGCGAGAGCCGGGGGGCCTTTTTGCGTTTTCAATCAGGGACTAAAGATTAGTCGATGATGTAGATGGTATCCACGTAGCCGAACTCGTCCTTGTCAACGATGAAGTCGTGGCTGCCAGTGTACTTCTCATACTGGCTCACGCTGTCCAGAGTGGCATCGTAGTACTTGCCGGTCTCCAGGTTGACGATCTTCACCACACAGTCGTCGGCCACGGTCAGGAAGCCGTTAATCGAAGTGCCGTCGGTCTGGGTGCCAGCGGTCTCGTAGGCCAGCACGCCGGTCTTGTCGGAGTAGACAGTGGCGGCGGCAACCAGCTTGTTGGCAGCCAGAGAGGTAGCCTCCACATCGGTGACATAGCCCTTGCTGTTGGTGCTGGTCACGGTGATCAGGGCAACAGTACCGCCAGCCTTGTCCATGGCGGCCTCGATCTTCTTGTTCACCAGGGTCAGGTTGTTGTTGGACACCTTCAGGTCCACAGGCTCGCCGTTCTTCAGGGCCTTGTAGGTGGAGTAATCCTGATAGGTCACGCCAGTGGCGTACACCAAGTAGGCGTCCACATCGGGCACTGTGGTCTGGTTCTTGATGGTGTACTCCAGGGTGCCATCGGCCAGCGCGGTGTCATCGGGATGGATAAACACGTTGTTGCCAATGCGCTGGAACTTCACGTGGGCCTGGGAGCTCTCCACGGTGGGGATGGTCTTGAAGCCGGTGTAGGCACTGTAATCCATATCGGTGTAGCCGCCCACGTTGCCGGTGTTCAGGCTGTAATCCCAGTTGACCTCGGCGATCAGGAACTTGGTGTTGTTGTCCACGTTCTGCTTCACAGCGGTAGTTCCGTCAGCCTTTACCTGGTTGGGGGCTGCGGAGTAATCCACCGCGTCACCAGCATTGGTGGCGGGGGTAGCACTGTACAGGGTGTTGGCCACGCCAGTGGCAACGATGTTGCCAGCGGCGGTGGAGGCGGCTGCGGCCACAGTCCATTTGCCCGCCTCGGTCTCGGTCACCTTGTAGTAGGTGTTGCCGCCCAGGTTGAAGGGCTCGATGCGGACAAGCACGCCCGCCTCGGCATTCAGGTGATAACCCTTAGTACCACCGCCGATAGATGTTTCAGCATCGGTCTGGTTCTCAAAGAAGGTGAAGTAAGTGTCGGGATCGCCGTCAGCGTGATCGGTAGCGGCGTCCTTCTTATTCATCACAAACCGCACGGTCTGCGTGCTGCCGTCCATCATCATCATCTCGGTCTCAACGGCCCACTTGCCGGTGCCCACACGGACAGGCTCCATGCTCATGACCACGCCCACGCCGGAAGCAGTCTCAGCGGCAGTCATGCCCACCACGAAGCCGTTGGCGTCCTTGTAGATGGTGTAGCTCTTGTTGATGGCGGCGTTGACCATACGGTGGCCGTAGTTGTAGGGGCTGGTGCTGGGAACGGTGGTCTGAGTGGTGATGGCCGTGGTCGCATTGCCCTGGTAGTAGGTCACACCGGTGGCGGTGCCGCCGCCAGCCTGGTCGTTGGCGGAAGCCAGGTAGACCACGTTGGCCATGAAGTTGCCCTTGTCGGTCTCAATGCCGGTCTTGTGATTCTTGGTGCCGAAGGTGCCCTTCACGGTCACATTCTCGGAGGTGGGCTTGCCCACTTCGTCAATAGCCCAAGAGGTAGCGGTGTCGTTATCCTTCAGGAAATCGACAGCGAGAGTAGGCACGGAGGTCTGGATGTTGGCCACAGTCAAGGCGGTGGTGTCAGCGGTAGTGCCGTCATCGTCCTTGAAGCCGTAGGTGTTCAGCAGAACCAGATCGCCCACGCTGTAATCGTAGTCCTTCTCATCGGTGGTAGCCACCGCGGTAATGGTGTCGTTCACCTTCACGTGCAGCTCGGCGTCGCTCATGACGTGGTTGCCGGCAGTGTCGAAGGTGCGGTTGATCACCTTGGTGACAACGCCCATAAAGGTGTCCACGTAGACAACGATGAACTTGCCGTTCACCTTGTAGACCTCGGTGGTGCGCCCGGCGGCACCGATGGTGCCCTCCTGGGTGTGGTTGATGTCCAGGTCAGCGGCGCGGGCAGCAACCTTGCCGCCGTTCAGGTACTCGGTGATGTCGTCTTTGTCGATGGTCACGTTGTTGTTCACGTCGGTGGTGAACTGGCACTCAGTGACCACGGTGCCCTTGTAGGTCTTGACGGGGGTCTTGCTGATGGTCAGAGCGGCCTTCTCAACGCCGTCATAGGTGGCACCCCAGGCGTTCCGGGGGATGTAGACGTTGCCGGCATCCACAGCCGCGTCAGCGTCCGCATTGGTCCCATCGCCCTTGGCCGCACCTGTCGTGGCAACCTCCGCAGCGGCAAAGGCGTTAACAATGTACTTGCCGCCGTTGTCCACGGTATCGGTGGCGGCGTCCTTCACCCACAGGGTGGAGGGACGGCCGTAGTTGTCGGAGCCAACGGCCTCCAGGTTGTTGGCAACGTCAAAACGCTTGCCCACGATCTTGAAGGTCTGGTACATCAGGGTGTTGGGGACGTCCTTGGCGTAAACCGTCGTGCCGGCGGCCTGGTTCACCTTAGCGGCGTCCACCAGCAGGTCGGTGGTGTACATGGTCAGGGGGCTGTACTTGACCATGGGGGCCAGGATGCCCTTGAACATGATCTCGGCCACCATCTCACGGGTGGCGGAAGCACCCAGGGAACCGGCGGGGATGTTGCTGGTCAGGCCCAGGCGGTCGCCGTAGCCGGACGCCTTGAAACGCCAGTTGCTGCTGGAGAACTCCTTGGGGTCGTTGTAGCCGATGGCCCGCAGGATCATCACCAGGGTCTCATAGCCGGTAATGTTGCCCTTGGGGTCGAACTTGCCGTTGCCCCGGCCCTGAATCAGGCCGTTGTTGGCACAGAAGTTCACATAGGGGGTGAACCACTGGTTCGCGCCCACGTCGGTGAACTCGCTGAAGCCGTCGTACAGGTGGATGTTGGAATCCTTCACATCGCCGGTGTACAGGCGGTAGAGGATAGCGGCCACCTCGGCGCGGGTGATGTTGTTCTTGGGCAGGAAGCTGCCCTCGTTGGGATCGTCCTCGCCATAGCCCTTGATAACGTTCAGCTTGCTCAGCACGTCCACGGCCTCGCCGTAGGCGGGGCTGATCTGGTCGTCATCGTCAAAGCTGCTGGCGTTGACAGTGACCATCAAGCTCAAGGTCATCATCATCGCAAGGACCAGCGCGAGAAACTTCTTCAAATTTCTCATTGGATTGTTTCCTCCTCAAATATTTTTGCCGTTGAGGAGAGAACTTTTTGACGCGAAAAAGAGGGGATGGGCCATCCTCTCACCGCGCCGCGGTCTCTCTCCTCAGGCTGACTGCATTATAACGCCGCCCCGAGCCAAAGTCAATAGTCCAAGCCCAATTGTAACATACGTGTAACATACCCCGGAAGTTGCCTAAAAAAGTGCAAAGCAGAGGAAAATAACCAAAAGTCGAATCAAAACGAAGATTTTGCAAGATGCAGGATTCGCACTCCGCGCCGCTGTAGAACGTATATAATATAAGGTATCGTTGCCCGCCTGTCAACCCGCGTCCGCCCCATGAGGGGATAAAATCTCCTATTTTCGCCCATGATGGGGGAAAACCTCCTATCATTCGTCCCGCCGAAGTTGCACGGGGCCTCCCGCCGCCTGTCCGGGCGGGGGGGTGGGGCGGCGAAAAAATAAAAATCAAGATTTCACACTTTTGTAACACTTCCCCACGAACTTTTGTAACGAAACTCGATTATTCTAACACTTGCAAGAGACATCCTTTCTTTTTCATTCTATCCTCCATTCCTCAGGGCCGGGGCGGAAACGCTCCGGCCCGCTTTTTACGTTTGGAACAAGAGAGGATGGCCCATCCCATCGCCACCGAACCCGCGCGAAAAGTTCACATCCTCCGGCAAAAATCAACAAGGAGGAAACAAAACCAATGAGAAATCTGAAAAAGTTTCTCGCGCTGGTCCTGGCGATGATGATGACCCTGAGCCTCATGGTCACCGTCAACGCCGCCAGCTTTGACGATGCCGCGGACATCACCGACGCCTATACTGACGCCGTGAGTGTCCTGACCGAGCTGGGCGTCGTCAAGGGCTATGGCGAGGACGATCCCAACGAGGGCAAATTCCTGCCCAAGAACAACATCACCCGCGGCGAGGTGGCCGCTATCCTCTACCGCATCGTCACCGGCGATGTGGAGGACAGCAACGTCCACCTGTACAAGTATGACAGCGAGTTCACCGATGTGGGCTCCGACCAGTGGTTCACCCCCTACGTGAACTTCTGCTCCAACAACGGCCTGATCCAGGGCCGCGGCAACGGCAAGTTCGATCCCAAGGGCAACATCACCGGCTATGAGACCCTGGTGATGATTCTCCGTGCCATCGGCTACAACAACCCCACCGAGTTCTCCAACTCCGACTGGAAGTTCAAGGCCTCCGGCTACGGTGCCCGCCTGGGCATGACCGCCAACATCAAGGATGGTTCCCTGGGCGGTGCCGCCACCCGTGAGATGGTGGCTGAGATCATGTACAGGGGCCTGCAGACCCCCACTGTGTCCTACAGCCCCCTGACCCAGTACACCACCAATCTCCTGGTGAGGGCCGGCACCACGGGCCACACTCAGGACAGCACTGCTGGCAGCGGCACTTTGGCCGGCGATAGTGCCGCTACGGTCGTGTATCTGAAGGACATCCCCAGCACCCTGTTCTATGAGGTGTTCGACGTGGTGGGCCTGGGCGAGGGCCGGGACAACTACGGCCGTCCCACCATCACCCTGCTGGGCGATGGTAAGTTCGACAACCTGGATCACGGCACCAAGTACGTGGCCGGCGGCGACGCGGACAACAAGACCTGGACCGTAGAGGATCCTAAGAAGGCCGCCACCGCCACTAACTACCTGGACGACGTGATGGGCGACCCCGTGCTGTACACCGTGGCCCGCACCCCCGTGCACACCTTCTACAATGCCATTTCCGAGTGCGAGCTGACCAAGATCATCAACAAGGACGAGAGCATCTCCTGGTCCAAGATCGATGAGTTCGTGAACGGCAACCACGTGGCTGCCCGCACCGGCAGCCTGGACGCCACCCATACCACCGTTAACACCATCGGCGCGCAGGGCCGCACCACTGAGGTCTACAACGTGGACGGCTACTGGACCTTCGTGTACTTTGATACCCTGCTGGGCAAGGTCATTGACGTCACCCCCGTCACCAAGGACACCGCGGGCCATGTGGTGAGCGACGCCGTGCTGACCGTGCTGGTCAACAGCGGCACTAACGGCACCACTGACAACCCCGTTGGCGGCACCGATGACGTGGTGGTTGCGCTGACCGACAAGACCAATTACACCCAGAAGGTGGGCGACCTGGTCCTGCTGACCACCTACGGTATGCGCAGCGTTGTGGCTGGCACGGACGATGTTAATGGCAACGGCGCGGATACCAATCTGACCGCCGTGACCCGGCTGGCCAACACCACCCTCCAGGATGGCTACATGACCGGCGCTGCCGCCACCGGTGCTACAACCAGTGCCAGCGTGCCCAAGGTCCTGGCCGACTTCCAGGTGCAAACTCCCAAAATCAAGACAGACGGCAGCTATGATACTACTCCCAACACTGATACCGCCGTGGATCTGGCCGGTGCCCCCACTGAAAAGACGGTCACTATCACCGCCACTGTGGGCAACGCCGAGCTCAAGACCGGCATCATCGCTGGCAGCGATACCTACATGGCCAACAACGCCTACCTGGATGCGCACACCATTAACGAGTACTTCGCCAAGGATGACACAGCTGATACGCGTAGCCTGACCAACAGCAAGATCGGCCGCTCCTTCAAGCTGTACCTGGATGAGCACAACAACATCATGGGCATGGTGGAGAGCCAGACCGACAACGTGGGCGTTATCACCTCCGCCGAGCCTGTCCGTATCGCCACCGGCAAGTGGGCTATTGAGATCGAGCTGCTGCTGCCCGACAAGAGCAGCAAGACCTTCCGCCTGCTGGACGATGAGACCACCGCCGGCAAGTACTCCTACTTCACCAGCCAGAACCATGCCGAGACCAACTTTGGCTATAAGATGAACAAGGATATCGCCATCGGCGACCTGGTGAAGCTGAGTGCCATCACCAAGGACGGCGAGACCTACTGGCGCGTGGATGATACCGACACGGACGCGGTGAAGAATAATGGTGCCACTGACCGCGACACCAATGAGGTTTCGGGCAAGGTCTTTGAGACCGGTGTGACCAACACCCTTGAGAAGAAGAATAACGGCACCGATGCCATCCTGCTGAACGACGACACCGTGTTCTTCGTGGCTGAGTACGACTTCCACTACAACAACGGCGTTCTGGACGAGGGCAGCAGCGAGCCTGTCGGCTTCAATGTGTATCACGGCTTCAAGAACGTGCCCACCTATACGGTTGGTACCGCTGACGACATTGTGTACCAGACGCTGGACAACGATGACAAGTATGTCCTGGTGTACATGAAGTCCACCGCCACCGAGGCGTACTCCATGGTCAATAAGAGCACCATCTCCGTGGACGACTCCTTCCTGATCGTGGCCCCCATCGCCACCTACGCGGATTACTCCACGTACAGCGTGCTGGTGAACGGCGAACTGACCACCAAGAACTTCGCCAACGGCAACACCGACATGAACAAGTACCTGGAGACCGCCCGTACCGCCAACCAGCTCGTCTGGGCCACCGGCACCAACGCCAAGGGCTACATCACCGGCGTGAAGACTATTGAGGCTCTGGCCGCGGGTTCCGATGTCGCGGCGGCGATCGCCAAGGCGAACACCTTCAAAGCGGGTGCCGTGGCTAACAGCGCGACCATCTGGGGCAGCAAGGATGCCGCCGTCCTCGTCGCTGGCAACCTCGATCCCACCAGCATGACTATCGCCGCTCAGAATGTGGTTTACAACGGCAAGAGCGTGCTGACCGTCTCCTCCGGTACTACTATCCAGTACCTGACCGTGGCCGATGACTGCTCGGTGAAGATCGTCAACAAGGATCTGAACACCGCCTACGACGGCACTCTGGACAGCATCAAGCAGTACCAGGCTACCGATACCGTGGTTATCGAGCTGAATAACCTGGGCTACGCCGCCTACATCTACATCATCGACTAATTCCTGATTTAGATTCGGCGCAACAAAAGTCCCCCCGGCAAAGCCGGGGGGACTTTTGACGCTTTCATCAGGCGAAGGCGATGTAATTGATGGTCTGGGTTCGGGTGTTCATGTTTCTTTGAAAATCGTTGGTGGTGGTGTTGATGGCGAGGAATCCGTTTTCCGTAATCTCCAATGCGGCCCCAATGCCGTCAGGTTGATCCCGCACAGCCACACCGCCGGGAAACGCCACATACGTGTGTTGGGCAATCACCGCCACGGGGGTAAAGCCCAGGTCGATGAACTGGCTTCGCTGACCGTCTCCGACGTAGGTGCCAAACACCATGTACTTGGCCTCCAGCATGGTGATTCGGGCATCCTGGGCCTCCAGTGCCCCCTCCACCTTGTCCATGTTCTCGTTCAGCGGCGCGATGGCGATGGGGTCGTCCTCTCCAGGCTTGTTGAGCTTGTACTTGTCGGTTTGTTGCATAGCTTCTATCATCTCCTTCGCCGCTGGTTAGAAGCGGCGGGAAATTGCACGTTCCGGGGCAACTTTGGCGGCGCGGGCGGCTGATGCTTGACAAATCCCTGCCGCGCGGCTATAATAATAGAGGAGTCCCGTGCTCGTTCACCCGGGCAAGCGGTTTGGCTCTAATGGATTAGTTGTCAAAAATCATGACAACCGTCACTTGCCAGAGTGGCGGTTGTCGCTTGACAAATCCTCGCCGTACGGCTATAATAATAGAGGAGTCCCGTGCTCGTTTACCCGGGCAAGCGGTTTGGCTCAAACAAAGTTTAGAACTGTTGTGCTAAGCACAAGACAGCCGTCACTTGGCCGAGTGGCGGTTGTCGCTTTTTACCCGCACCGTTACGGTAAAACCGAAAACGTGGAACGTCAAGGTAATAGGCATCTGCTCACCCCCTTTCGGGTTAGAACAGCCAAACCGCCTGCCGTCGCCGGGTTCCCTCGCACGGAACCCCTCCCCTTTATTCTACACGATCCCCCCAAAAAAGTCAACGTTGCACGCAAAAAGCCCCCTGCCGACTGGCAGAGGGCTTTTCTTTTGCCGCTGGGGAAGCGGAGCTTACACCAGCTGGATAATCGCCATCTCGGCGGCGTCGCCGCGGCGGGGGCCAAGCTTCAGCACCCGGGTGTAGCCGCCGTTGCGGTCGGCGTACTTGGGGCCGATCTGGTCGAACAGCTTCTTGGCCACGTCCTCCTTGGTGACGTAGGCCAGCACCTGGCGGTAGGCGGCCAGGTTGTTCTTCTTGGCCAGGGTGATCATCTTCTCGGCGATGGGGGCGACCTCCTTGGCCCGGGAGTAGGTGGTCTTGATCTGCCCGTTCTCCAGCAGGTAGGTGGTCATGGCGCGCAGCATGGCGCGACGCTGGTCGCTGGTGCGGCCCAGCTTACGGTTCTTAGCCATAGGTTAGCACTCCTTCGGCCCCGCTTGGCGGGGTGTCTAAATTCGTTCTGACGCCCGCAGAGCGCGGGTTCATACAGGGAGGAACGTTACATACCCCTGTACCGTCTTATAAATTCTCGTCGCTGGCCAGGGACAGGCCCATCATCGCCAGCTTGTTGATGACTTCCTCCAGGGACTTGCGGCCCAGGTTGCGCACCTTCATCATCTCGTCCTCGGTCTTGGAGATGAGGTCCTCCACGGTGTTGATGTTGGCCCGCTTCAGGCAGTTGAAGGAGCGCACGGACAGATCCAGCTCCTCAATGGTAAGCTCCAGCACCTTGTCGCGCTGGGCCTCGGCCTTCTCCACCACGGTGGCCTTGGAGCCCATGGTTTCGGACAAATCGGTGAACAGGGTAAAGTGATCCACCAGAATCCGGGCACCCAGGGAGACGGCGTCCCGGGCAGAAATCGTGCCGTTGGTCCAGACCTCCAGCGTCAGCTTATCGTAGTCTGTGGCGTCGCCCACGCGGGTGTTCTCCACGAAGTAGTTCACCTTGCGCACGGGGGTATACACCGAGTCCACGGGGATGACGCCGATGATAGTCTGGGCGGGCTTGTTCCGGTCCGCAGTGACATAGCCCCGGCCCTGGGACAGGGTAAGCTCCATGTTGAGCGTGGCCTCGGGGCCCAGGGTGGCGATGTGGTGCTCCGGATTCAGGATCTCCACGTCGCTGTCGGTTTTGATGTCCCCCGCGGTGACGTCGCCCTCGCCGGCGGCCTCGATGTAGACCGTTTTCACACCCTCGCTGTACAGCTTGGCGATGATGCCCTTGATGTTGAGGACAATCTCCGTCACATCCTCCTTCACCCCGGGGATGACGGAGAACTCATGCTGCACACCGGCGATCTTGACGGTGGTGACCGCCGTGCCGGGCAGCGAGGACAGCAGGATGCGGCGCAGGGAGTTGCCGATGGTGGTGCCGTAGCCCCGCTCCAGCGGCTCGACCACGTATTTCCCGTAGGAATCGTCGCCCACATTCTCGATGCATTCGATACGCGGCTTCTGGATTTCTACCATATCGTGTGTTACCCTCCTTTTACAGTGGCGTGTGTTGCCGGGAATCGCTCGGTAGGGTCGTTGTACGGCGGGGTGCCCGCCGTCCCGAAGAACGGCGGGAAGCCCCGGAATACCGACAAATTGACGGCATTACTTGGAGTACAACTCCACGATGAGGTTGACAGCAACTTCGAAGTCGATATCGTCCCGGGCGGGCATGGCAACGACCTTGCCCTCCAGCGGCGCGTTCTTCGCCTTCTCCAGCCACTTGGGGGCGGCCACGAACCGGTCGTCCTCCACCATCTTCTTGAACTTGGCGGAGGAACGGCTCTTGTCCCGCACAGCAATGACCTCGCCGGGCTTCACCAGGTAGGAGGGGATGTTCACCCGCTTGCCGTTGACGGTGAAGTGGCCGTGGTTCACCAGCTGGCGGGCCTCCCGCCGGGTGGCGGCCAGGCCCAGGCGGAACACCACGTTGTCCAGCCGACGCTCCAGCAGAGTCATCAGCTCGTCGCCGGTGTTGCCCTTCATCCGGGCGGCCTTCTCGTAGTAGGCGCGGAACTGCTTCTCCAGCACGCCGTAAACAAACTTGACCTTCTGCTTCTCGGTGAGCTGGAGCGCGTACTCGCTCTTTTTGGGGCGGCGCTGGGGGCCGGGGTTCCGGTTGGACTCCTTGTTCACGCCCATGACGGCGGGGGAGATCCCCAGCGTACGGCAGCGTTTCAGGTAGGGCTGCATATTCTTAGCCATATCGGTTTTCCTCCTTCCAGATCAGACGCGGCGACGCTTGGGGGGACGGCAGCCGTTGTGGGGCACGGGGGTCACGTCCTTGATGAGGGTGACCTCCAGACCCACGGCCTGCAATGCCCGGATAGCGGCCTCGCGCCCTTGGCCGGGACCCTTGACGTACACCTCGACGCTCTTGAGGCCGCACTGGTCGATGGCGGCGTTGGCGGCGGTCTCGGCGGCGGTCTGGGCGGCGTAGGGGGTGGACTTCCGGGAGCCCCGGAAGCCCATCTCGCCGGAGGAGGCCCAGGACAGGGCGTTGCCCTGCATATCGGTGACGGTGATCATGGTGTTGTTGAAGGAGGAGCGGATATGCACCTGACCCTTCTCTACGTTCTTGCGCTCGCGGCGACGCTTGATAGTTTTCTTATTAGCAGCCATGTTGAATATCCCTCCTTACTTCTTCTTGTTGGCGACGGTGCGCTTGGGACCTTTGCGGGTACGCGCGTTGGTCTTAGAACGCTGGCCGCGCACAGGAAGGCCCTTGCGATGGCGGACGCCGCGGTAGCAGCCGATCTCGGTCAGTCGCTTGATGTCCATCGCCACGTTGCGGCGCAGGTCGCCCTCCACGGTGTACTCGTGGCCGATGATCTCGCGCAGCTTGGCCTCCTCGGCGTCGGTGAGATCCTTCACGCGGGTATCGGGGTTGATGCCCGCCTTCTCCAGGATCTGGCTCGCGCTGGTGCGGCCGATGCCATAAATATAGGTGAGTCCGATCTCGACTCGCTTCTCCTTCGGCAGATCAATGCCGGCAATACGTGCCATACTCTATGTCCCTCCTTTAACCTTGTCTCTGCTTGTGCTTGGGGTTCTCGCAAATGACCATGACTTTGCCCTTGCGCTTGATGATCTTGCACTTCTCGCACATGGGCTTGACAGACGGTCTGACTTTCATATCGTTTAACCTCCTGTTAATGCCTTGAATGGCCCCGGCGGGGTAGAAGCAAGGTTCCATGCTCTCCGCCGGTCGTGGATGCTTCGTAGGGGCGCACATTGTGCGCCCGTTCTGACGTGCTCCCTCTGGGGAACCGGGCGCACATTGTGCGCCCCTACACGCCGGGTCTTACTTCGATCTCCAGGTGATCCGGCCCCGGGTCAGGTCGTAGGGCGACATCTGAACCGTGACCTTGTCGCCGGGGAGAATGCGGATGAAGTTCATCCGCAGCTTCCCGGAAATGTGTGCCAGGATAATGTGTCCATTTCCAATATCCACGTTGAACGTGGTGTTAGGCAGGGCCTCGGTGACGACGCCCTCCAACTCGATCATGTCGTCTTTTGCCAAAGCGTCATACCTCCAGTTGATCTCGGAACGCGGCCAGCGCCCTTCTCAGTTCCTTGTCGCTCAGGGCCTCGCCCTGCTTCAGCTTTTGAATGGCGGGGTGGTCGAACCCACCGGTGAGCAGCTTCACGTGATGGAAAGCCTTGACCTTGGGGCGGGCGGCCCTCCTCCGCTTGCCGTCGGCAAGCAGCAGGCGTCTCCCCTCCTGGACAATTCCCATCACGCAGAACAGCCCGCCCTTGTCCCGCCCGGCCTGGGCGCGGACGATCCAGCCGGTATAATCGGGCATCGTGCTGCTCATAAATAGGCCCCGTCCTCGGTGACGGTGGTGATCTCCGGCCCGTCCTCCGTGATCAGGATGGTGTTTTCGTAATGGGCCGCCAGGGAGCCGTCCACCGTCACGGTGGTCCAGCCGTCCTTCAGCACCTTCACGTGCCAGTCCCCCGCGCACACCATAGGCTCCACCGCCACGGCCATACCCGGCTGAAGCCGGGCACCGTGCCCGGCGGGGCCGAAGTTGGGCACCTCCGGGGCCTCGTGGAGCTTTACCCCCACGCCGTGGCCCACAAAGTCCCGCACCACCGAATAGCCGTGCTTCTCCACGTAGCTCTGAACCGCGTGGGAGATGTCGGATACCCGCTGGCCCGCCCGGGCGAACTGGAAGCCCTCCCAAAAGCTCTGACGGGTCACATCCATGAGCCGCTGGGCCTCGGGAGACACCGCCCCGCAGGGATAGGTGGCGGCGCAGTCGCCGTGGAAGCCCTCAAAATGCGCCCCCACGTCGATGCTCACAATGTCCCCCTCCTTCAGCACAATCCGCCTGGAGGGGATGCCGTGAATCACCACGTCGTTCACCGAGATGCAGGCCGAACCGGAAAAGCCTCCGTACCCCAGGAAGGACGGCTCCGCCCCCTGGCCCCGGATGAATTTGCGTACCGCGTCGTCAATCTCCCCGGTGGTAACGCCGGGGCGGACCATCTGGCCCGCCAGCGACCGGGCCTGGGCGGTGATCCGTCCGGCCCTGCGCATGGCCTCCTGCTCCCGGGGGGACTTCAGCGTGATCAGCTCCATGGTCAGACACCCAGGACGGCGGCGATGGCCTTGGCCGTATCCTCAATGGTGGGCTGGTTCTCCACCGACTTGAGGACGCCCCGCTGGGCGTAGAACTCCTTGAGCGGTTCGGTCTGGGCGTGGTACACCTTCAGACGGTCCAGCACGGTCTCCGGCTTGTCGTCGTCCCGCTGGACCAGCTTGCCGCCGCAGGCGTCGCACACGCCCTCCGCCTTGGGGGGCGCGGCCTCCACGTGATACGTGGCTCCGCAGGCGGTGCAGGCCCGCCGGCCGGACATACGCCGCTGGATCTCCTCGTCGGCGACCTCAATGTCCAGCACACAGTCGAAGCGGATGCCGCTGGCCTCCAGGGCCTCGGCCTGGGCGATGGTGCGGGGCACGCCGTCCAGGATATAGCCCTTCCGGCAGTCCTCCTCGCCCAGCCGCTCCGCGATGATGCCGATGATCACCTCGTCGGGCACCAGCTTGCCCGCGTCCATGTAGCTCTTGGCCTGGAGTCCCACGGGCGTGCCGTTTTTCACGGCAGCCCGCAGGATGTTCCCTGTGGAAATGGTGGGGATGCCCAGCCGCTCACTGAAGATGGCGGCCTGGGTCCCCTTACCGGCGCCGGGTGCGCCGAGCATAATGAGTTTCATGTCAGTCACCCCTGGGCTCACTCAAGGAAGCCCTTGTAGTGGCGCATCATGAGCTGGGCCTCCAGAGCCTTCACGGTCTCCAGGGCCACGCCCACCACGATGATGACGGAGGTGCCGCCGATGCCCAGGCTGCTGCCCGCGCTGCTCTTGAACAGGGCCATGATGTTGCCCACGATGGTGGGCAGCAGGGCCACGATGCCCAGGTAAATCGCGCCGAACATGGTCAGCCGGGAAATGACCTTGCTGAGGAAGTCGCTGGTGGGCTTGCCCGGACGGAAGCCGGGGATGAACCCGCCGTTCTTCTTCAGGTTGTTGGCCACCTCAACGGGGTTGAACTGGATGGTGTTGTAGAAATAGCTGAACAGGATGATCAGCAGGCAGTACACAACACTGTACACCAGCCCCGTGGGGGAGAAAATCTCCTCGAACGCCTTCCAGCCCGCGCCCTTGTTGGGGATAAACATCCCGATGGTGGCGGGAATGGAGGCGATGGCCTGGGCGAAGATAATGGGCAGCACGCCGGACATATTCACCTTGATGGGGATATGGCTGGACTGGCCGCCGTACATCTTCCGGCCCACCACCCGCTTGGCGTACTGCACGGGGATGCGCCGTTCGGCGTCGGTGATGAACACGATGAACGCCACCAGCAAGAGCATACCGATGATCACAAAGGGGACGAACACCGGGTGCATCACGATGGCCGTTTTGGGATCCGCATTGGCCATCCAGGCCCTGACGCCGTTGTAGATGGTGGACACCATGGCGGGGCCACGGGCCACGATACCGGCGAACAGGATGATGGAGATGCCGTTTCCGATGCCGAACTCGGTGATCTGCTCACCCAGCCACATCAGGAAGGCGGAGCCGGCCACGAAAGCGGCGATGATAACGAAGGCGGGCCACACGCCCTGCACCGTCAGCAGGCTGGTGCCGTTGGATCCAACCCGCAGGAAGGTGTAGAAGCCGAACGCCTGGATGATGGCGATGGCCACGGTGGCGTACCGGGTGATGGCCTCCAGCTTCTTCTTGCCTTCCTCGCCGCCCTCCTTCTGGAGACGCTCCAGGGCGGGTATTGCGATAGTCAGCAGCTGGATGATGATGGAGCTGTTGATATAGGGCTGGATGCTGAGGGCAAACACCGTAGCCTGGGCGAAGGCGTCGCCGCTCATCACGTTCAGCAGGCCGAAGATGGTGCCCGACTGGGACTGGATATAGTCGCTCAGGGTCTTGGTGTCGATGAAGGGCACCGGGATGGCGGAGCCAACCCGGAAGATCAGCAGGGCGAACACCGTAAACAGGATCTTACCCCGCAGCTCCGGCACCTTCCAGGCGTTTTTGATGGTCTGAATCATGCTCAGATCACCTCCGCCGTACCGCCCGCCTTTTCGATCTTCTCTTTGGCCGAGGCGGAGAAAGCGGACGCCCGGACGGTGAGCTTCTTGGTCAGCTCCCCGTTGCCGAGGATCTTGACGCCGTACTCACACTTGGAAATGATACCCTTTTCCAGCAGGTCGCAAACATTCACCACCGCGCCGTCCTCGAACTTGTTCAGGGCGGAGACGTTGATGGCCTCCAGACGCTTGGCGAAAATGTTGTGGAAGCCCCGTTTGGGCAGGCGGCGGGCCAGAGGCATCTGGCCGCCCTCAAACCCGATGCGGACGCCGCCGCCGGAACGGGCCCACTGGCCCTTGTGGCCGCGGCCGGCGGTCTTGCCGTTGCCGGTGCCGGGACCGCGCCCCTTGCGCTTGCCCACCTGGGTGGAGCCGGGGGCGGGAGACAGTTCATGCAGATTCATGGTCAGCACCTCCATTAGGCGTTCTCGGTCACCTGGAGCAGGTAACCGATGTGGGCGATCTTGCCCCGGGTAGCCTCGTTGTCGGGCTGCACGGTGGTGTCGCCGATCTTGCGCAGGCCCAGGGCCTCGGCGGTGGCCTTATGCTTGGCCAGGCGGCCGTTCAGGCTCTTGACGAGCTTGATGTTGATAGTCTTAGCCATTGTCGTGAGCCTCCTTACCCTAAGATTTCTTCCACGCTCTTGCCGCGGATCTTGGCGACCTGGGCGGGGCTGCGCAGGGACTTGAGCCCCTCCATGGTGGCGGCCACCACGTTCTGGGGGTTGTTGGTGCGCAGGCACTTGGCGCGGATGTCGGACACGCCCGCGGCCTCCATCACCGCGCGCACGGGGCCGCCGGCGATGATGCCGGTACCCTTGCTGGCGGGCTTGAGGAGGACGCGGCCTGCGCCGAACTCGCCGATGACCTCGTGGGGGATGGTGGTGCCGGACAGGGTGACGTTCACCATGTTCTTCTTGGCGTCCTCGATGCCCTTGCGGATGGCCTCGGCCACCTCGGCGGCCTTGCCCAGGCCGAAGCCCACGCGGCCCTTCTCGTCGCCGACCACCATCAGGGCGGAGAACTTGGCCACACGGCCGCCCTTAACGGTCTTGGAAACGCGGTTCAGGTAAACCAGCTTCTCCACGAACTCCTTGGGTTCTCTTTCAAAACGAGCCATACTTTTTTCCTCCTCCCTTAGAACTGCAGGCCGCCCTCGCGGGCACCCTCGGCCAGAGCCTTCACGCGGCCATGGTACAGGTAGCCGCCGCGGTCGAACACCACAGCTTCAATGCCCTTGTCCTTGGCGCGCTGGGCGACGGCCTCGCCCACCTTCTTGGCGGCTTCGCAGTTGCTGCCGGAGCCCTCGAAGCCCTTCTCCAGGGAAGAAGCGGACACCAGGGTGACGCCCTTGGTATCGTCGATGATCTGGGCATAGATGTTGGTGCCGCTGCGGAACACGTTCAGACGGGGACGCTCGGGGGTGCCGGACACCTTTCCGCGAACGCGCTTATGGCGGTGCAGACGCTGAGCCTTGGTATTGGGACGGTTAATCATAATCGGCACACCTCCTTCTTATTTCTTCACGCCGGTCTTGCCAACCTTGCGGCGGATGACCTCGTCGGAATACTTGATTCCCTTGCCCTTGTAAGGCTCGGGGGGACGCTTCTCGCGGACATTGGCCGCGAACTGGCCCACCAGCTGCTTGTCGAAGCCGGAGACCACGATCTGGTTCGCGCTGGGGGTCTCCACGGTGAGGCCCTGGGGAACCTCCATGATCACCTGATGGGAGAAGCCCAGGTTCATCACCAGCTTGCCGCCCTCCATGGCGACGCGGAAGCCCACGCCGTTCACGTCCAGGGTCTTCTTGAAGCCGTCGGTGACGCCCACCACCATGTTGTGCAGCAGGGTGCGGGTCAGGCCGTGCAGGGAGCGGTTCTCCTTCAAATCGTTGGGACGGGTGACGCGCACCTCCGCGCCCTCCTGCTTGATGATCATGTTGGGATGGAACTGCTGGGTGAGGGTGCCCTTGGGGCCCTTCACGGTGACAACATTGTTGTCCTCAATTTTGATCTCCACGCCGGCGGGGACGGCGATAGGAGCTCTGCCAATTCTCGACATTCCTATAACCCTCCTTACCAGACAAATGCCAGGACTTCGCCGCCGACATGGGCCTCCCGGGCCTTCTTGTCGGTCATGACGCCCTTGGACGTGGACACGATGGCAATGCCCAGGCCGCGCAGCACCCGGGGCAGCTCGTCGGCCCCGGCGTAGACCCGCAGGCCGGGCTTGGACACCCGCTTCAGGCCGGTGATGACCTTCTCCTTGCCGGGCTGGACATACTTCAGCGTGATGCGGATGACGCCCTGGGTCCCGTCGTTGATGGTCTGGAAGTTCTTGATATAGCCCTCGTCCAGCAGGATCTGGGCGATGGCCTTCTTCATGTTGGACGCCGGGATGTCCACGGTGTCATGCTTGGCCTTGTTCGCGTTGCGGATGCGGGTGAGCATATCCGCAATGGGATCGGTGATTTGCATGAGATGTTACCTCCTATTAAGATTACCAAGTTGTCACGCTGCGCCTGTTCGCGACGCAGGCTAAGCCCTCCGACTCCGCAAAAGCTGTCCGGCCCCGTTGGGACCTGCCCGCTTTTGCTGCGCTCCGGTCTTAGCCTGCTGCTCACAACGGCTCCGCGCTTCTTGGTACAGACGGAAAGGTATCGAAGGTTAGGCATCCTCCCCCGACCTGTTGTCCGCCTTTTCCCTCGCTGGGGGTCTCTTAATCCGGCACTGTTCGACAATGCCTTATAACAGGCCCATAGGCGGGAGTATCAAACTCCCGCCTTTGGGCGAGTTACCTAAATTACCAGGACGCCTTCTTGACGCCGGGGATCTCCCCCTTGTACGCCAGCTCCCGGAAGCAGATGCGGCACACGCCGTAGTTGCGCAGGTAGCCGTGGGGGCGGCCGCAGATCTTGCAGCGGTTGTAGCGGCGGCTGGAGAACTTGGGCTCAGCCTGCTGCTTGTTGATCATGGATTTCTTGGCCATAGCTTGTTCCCTTCCTCTCTCAGCCGTTTTCGGTGTGGAACGGGGCACCCAGAAGCGTCAGCAGCTCCTTGGCCTCCTCGTCGGTCTTGGCGGTGGTGCAGATGACCACATCCATGCCCCGGATCTTGTCGATCTTGTCGTACTCGATCTCGGGGAAGATCAGCTGCTCCTTCAGGCCCAGGGCGTAGTTGCCCCGGCCGTCGAAGGCGTTGGGGTTGATGCCCCGGAAGTCGCGGACGCGGGGCAGGGCCACGTTGAACAGGCGGTCCATGAACTCCCACATCTTGTCCTGGCGCAGGGTGACCTTCGCGCCGATGGGCATACCCTCGCGGAGCTTGAAGTTGGCCACGGACTTCTTGGCCTTGGTGATGATGGGCTTCTGGCCGGTGATGGTGCCCAGATCCCGCACCACGCTGTCCAGCACCTTGGCGTTGTCCCGGGCCTCGCCGCAGCCGCAGTTCACCACGATCTTGTCGATCCGGGGAATCTGCATCACGGACTTGTAGCCGAACTTCTGCATCAGGGCGGGAGCCACGTCGGCCTGATACTTCGCCTTCAGGTTAGGCGTATTTTTCTCTGCCATGTTCTGCTCCTCCTCCCTTAAATCTCGGCGCCGCAGTGCTTGCACACGCGGGTCTTCTTGCCGCCCTCCACCTTGTGGGCGGGGCGGGTGGGCTTATTGCACTTGGGGCACACGGTCATGACCTTGCAGGCATAGATGGGGGTCTCCTTGGAGATAATGCCGCCCTCCTGGCCCTGCTGGCGGGGCTTCTGGTGCTTCTGGGCCACGTTGACCTTCTCCACGATGACCTTGCCGCCCTTGGGGTCCACGGACAGAACCTTGCCCTGCTTGCCCTTGTCCTTGCCGGACAGGACCAGCACAGTGTCGTTCTTCTTCACGTTCATACTCATACCTCGCTCCCCCCTTACAGCACTTCGGGAGCCAGAGACAGGATCTTCATGTAATCCTTGTCGCGCAGCTCGCGGGCCACCGGGCCAAAGATGCGGGTGCCCCGGGGGTTCTTGTCGTCGCGGATGAGGACGGCGGCGTTGTCGTCAAAGCGGACGTAGCTGCCGTCGGCGCGGCGCACGCCCCGGGCGGAGCGGACGATGACGGCCTTGACCACCTCGCCCTTCTTCACCTGGCCGCCGGGAGCGGCCTTCCGCACGGAGGCCACCACCACGTCGCCGATGTTGCCGAAGCGGCGGCGGGAGCCGCCCAGCACGCGGATCGTCTTGATCTCCTTGGCGCCGGTATTATCGGCCACCTTCAGATAGCTTTCTTCTTGGATCATACTGGCACCTCCTTTTACTTCGCCTTCTCGAGGATTTCAACCACGCGCCAACGCTTGTCCTTGGACAGGGGGCGGGTCTCCATCACGCGGACGCGGTCGCCCACGCCGCACTGGTTGTTCTCGTCGTGGGCCTTCAGCTTGTAGGTCCGCTTGACGATCTTCTTATACAGAGGGTGGGCCACGCGGTCGGCGATGGCGACCACAACGGTCTTATCCATCTTATCCGAAACCACCAGGCCGACTCTGGTCTTACGAGACGAGGTCCTTGCTTCACTCATCTTTTCCTACCTCCTTATCGGCCCTGCTGCTCACGCAGGATGGTCTTGACGCGGGCGATGTCCTTCTTGACCTCCGCGATGCGGATGGGGTTGTCGAGCTGATTGGTGGCGTGCTGAAGACGGAGGTTAAACAGGTCCTTCTTCAGCTCCACCAGCTTGGCGTCCAGCTCGGCCGCGCTCATCTTGCGAACTTCCACTGCCTTCATCTTCATTCACCACCCTTCTCCTCAGTCTCTTTCTTCACGATCTTGCACTTGATGGGCAGCTTGTGGCTGGCCAGGCGCAGGGCCTCCCGGGCGGTCTCCTCGGAAATGCCGGCGATCTCGAACATGACGCGGCCGGGCTTGACCACGGCCACCCACCCCTCGGGCGCGCCCTTACCGGAACCCATACGGGTGCCCAGGGCCTTCTTGGTGATGGGCTTGTCGGGGAAAACCTTGATCCAGACCTTGCCGCCGCGCTTGGTATGGCGGGTCATGGCCACACGGGCGGCCTCGATCTGGTTGCCGGTGATCCAGGCGGGCTCCATGGCCTGCAGGCCCCATTCGCCGTAGGACACCTTGTTGCCGCGGGTGGCGGTGCCGGTCATGCGGCCGCGCTGCACGCGGCGGTACTTTACTCTCTTAGGCAGCAGCATTACTGGGCGCCTCCTTCCTTGGGAGCAGAGGGACGCGGGCCATTGTTGGGCCGGGGTCCGTTATTGGGGCGGGGCGCGCCGCCCTGGCGGTTGAAGCCACCGGGACGCCGGTCGCCGCCCTGGCGGTTGAAGCCGCCCCTGCGGTCGCCGTCGCGGCGGCGGGGCCGCTGCTCGCGCTCCTTGTAGTTCTTGGTGTCGATGGTGCGGGGGGTGGTGCGCAGGGTCTGGGTGAGCACCTCGCCCTTGTAGATCCACACCTTCACGCCCAGGCGGCCGTAGGTGGTGGCCGCCTCGGCGAAGCCGTACTCGATGTCGGCCCGGATGGTCTGCAGGGGGATGGTGCCATCGTGGTAGTGCTCGGTGCGGGCGATCTCCGCGCCGTTCAGACGGCCGGACACCTGGACCTTGATGCCCAGCGCGCCCATGCGCATGGCGCGGCCCATGGCGTTCTTCATGGCCCGGCGGAAGGCGATGCGCTTCTCCAGCTGCTGGGCGATGTTCTCCGCCACCAGCTGGGCGTTGGTGTCCACGTTCTTGACCTCAACGATGTTGAGGGCCACGGGCTTGCCCAGCTTCTTCTCCAGCTCCAGGCGGAGCTTCTCGATGTCCTCGCCGCCCTTGCCGATGACCATGCCGGGGCGGGCGCAGTGGACGTAGATGCGGATCTTGGCGTTGTCGCGCTCGATCTCGATCTTGGGCACGCCGGCGGCGTACAGCTTCTTCTTCAGCTCCTTGCGGAGGTTGTAGTCCTCAACCAGGAGGTCGCCCACTTTTTCGTCACGGGCATACCAGCGGGAGTCCCAGTCCTTGATAACGCCCACGCGCAGGCCGTGGGGATTCACTTTCTGTCCCATTTACTCTCGACCTCCTTCTCAGCGTTCCTTGACCACGATGGTCATATGGGAAGTGCGCTTCATGATGTGGTGGGCGCGGCCCTTGGACACGGGGCGGAACCGCTTGATGATAGGCCCGGGGCAGGCAAAGGCCTCGGCCACGTACAGCTTCTCGGGGTCCATGCCGTGGTTGTTCTCCGCGTTGGCGGCGGCGGCGTGCACCAGCTTGGCCAGGGGGTCGGAGGCGGCCTTGGGAATCAGGGCCAGGATGGCCTCGGCGTCCTTGACGCTCTTGCCGCGGATCTGGTCGCACACGATGCTGACCTTGCGGGGAGAGATACGGATGTATCTCACTGTCGCTTTCGCTTCCATTGTCTCTCTCCTCCCTTACTTGCCGGTCTTGCTGCCCGCGTGGCCCTTGAAGGTGCGGGTGGGGGCGAACTCGCCCAGCTTGTGGCCCACCATGTCCTCGGTGACATAGACGGGCACGTGCTTGCGGCCGTCATGGACGGCGATGGTGTGGCCCACGAAGGAGGGGAAGATGGTGGAGGCGCGGCTCCAGGTCTTGAGGACCTTCTTCTCGTTCTTCTTGTTCATCTCGTCCACGCGCTTCAGCAGCTCGGGAGCGCAAAACGGGCCCTTCTTGATACTTCTGCTCATCTGTTACACTCCCTCCTTACTTACCGTTGCGGCGGCGGACAATGAACTTATCCGTGCGGTTCTTCTTCTTGCGGGTCTTGTAACCCAGGGCGGGCTTGCCCCACGGGGTCACAGGGCCGGGACGGCCCACCGGGCTCTTGCCCTCGCCGCCGCCGTGGGGATGGTCGTTGGGGTTCATCACGGAGCCGCGGACGGTGGGCCGCCAGCCCATGTGACGCTTCCGGCCGGCCTTACCGATGTGGATGTTGGCCCAGTCGGTGTTGCCCACCTGGCCGATGGTGGCCATGCAGTTCTCCCGCACCAGCCGGACCTCGCCGGAGGGCAGGCGCACCTGGGCCATGCCGTTCTCCTTGGCCATGAGCTGGGCGGCGGTTCCGGCGGAGCGCACCAGCTGCGCGCCCTTGCCGGGGTACAGCTCGATGCAGTGGATGGTCTCGCCCACGGGGATGTCGGCGATGGGCATGGCGTTGCCGGGCAGGATGTCCGCGCCGGAGCCGGTCATGATGATGTGCCCCGCCTTCAGGCCCACGGGGGCCAGGATATACCGCTTCTCGCCGTCCTCATACTGGAGCAGGGCGATGTTGGCGGAACGGTTGGGGTCGTACTGGAGGTTAATCACAGTGGCCTTGCCCGTCTTGTCCCGCTTGAAGTCGATGACGCGGTACTTCTTCTTGTTGCCGCCGCCGCGGTGGCGGACGGTGATCCGGCCGTAGCTGTTGCGGCCGGCGTGCTTCTTCAGGCTCTCCAGCAGCGAACGCTCCGGCTTGGCCTTCTTGTCGATGCCCTCGAAGGCGGACACGGTCATGTGGCGGCGGGAGGGCGTCGTGGGCTTATAAGTCTTGATAGCCATTCTTCAATCTCCTCCTTACACCATGCCTTCGAAGAACTCGATGGACTTGGAATCGGCGGTCAGGGTGACCATCGCCTTTTTCCAGCTGGGGCGGCGTCCCGCGGGATAGCGGCCCATGCGCTTGGCCTTGCCCTGCATATTCAGGGTGTTGACCTTGGCCACCTTCACGCCGAAGATCTCCTCGCAGGCTTTGGCGATCTCGATCTTGTTGGCGTCCTTGGCCACCTCGAAGGTGTACTTCTTCTCGGCGGCGGCGGCCATGGACTGCTCGGTGATGATGGGACGCTTGATGATGTCGTATGCGGTTTTCATCAGGCGAACACCTCCTCGATGGCGGCCAGCGCGGCCTGGTCGATGATGACCTGGTTGGCGTTGACGATATCGTAGACGTTAATCAGGTTGGCGGGGCTTGTCACCACGCCGGGGATGTTCCGGGCGGACTTCACCACGTTGGGGCAGGCGGTGACCACCACGGCCTTCTTGGACTCCACCGCGTTGAGGAAGCCCTGGAAGGTCTTGGTCTTGATCTCGCCCATCTCCAGCTTGTCAACCACCAGCACGCTGCCGGAGGCGGCCTTGGCGGACAGGGCGGACTTCAGGGCCAGACGCTTCACCTTCTTGTTCAGGGTGTAGCGGTAGCTGCGGGGCTTGGGGGCGAACACGATGCCGCCGTGGGTCCACTGGGGGGCCCGGGTGGAGCCCTGGCGGGCGTGGCCGGTGCCCTTCTGACGCCAGGGCTTCCTGCCGCCGCCGGACACTTCCGCGCGGGTCAGGCTGCTCTGGGTGCCCTGGCGGCAGTTGGCCAGGTGGTTCTTGACCACGTCGTGCACCACGGACTGGTTGGGCTCGATGCCGAAGACGGCCTCGGAGAGCTCGACCTCGCCGATCTGCTTACCGGCCATATCATAAAGGTTCGCTTTAGGCATTTGTCATTCTCTCCTTTCTCACTTGTTACGCGCAGAGGCCTTCTGCGGGTTGACACGGGCGGACTGCTTCTGGGGATTGACGCGCCCGCTGCCCTCGGCAGCCTGCTTCACAGCAATCTTCTTGGTGCTGGTGCGCAGGGCGACCACGCCGCCCCGGGGGCCGGGCACCGCGCCGCGCACAGCGATGACGCCCAGCTCCTCGTCCACCTGCACCACGTCCAGGTTGATCACGGTGACCTGCTCGTTGCCCATCTGGCCCGCGCCGTTGTGCCCCTTGAAGATCCGGGAGGGGTCGGTGCTGGAGCCCATGGAGCCGGAGTGGCGGTGGACCGGGCCGCCGCCGTGGGACTTCTTCTGCACGTGGCCGCCGCAGCGTTTCACCGCGCCCTGGTAGCCATGGCCCTTGCTGATGCCGGTGATGTCCACCCGGTCGCCGGGGGCGAACACGGTGGCGGTGAGCTGGTCGCCCACGTTCAGCTCGTCGGCCTTGTCCAGCTTGAACTCCTTGAGCACCCGCAGGCACTTGCCGGCCTTCTTGCTGTGGCCCGCCTCGGGCTTGGACAGCTTCTTCTCCGGGACTTCTTCAAATCCCAGCTGGACGGCGGCATAGCCGTCCTTCTCCACGGTCTTCTTCTGCACCACGGTACAGGGGCCCGCCTGAATGACGGTGACCGGGATGACCTTACCGGCTTCGTCGAAGATCTGGGTCATACCCACCTTCTTGCCGATGATGGCCTTTTCCATGTGTATTCCTCCTTATAAGGTTATTGGTTGAAAAACGTGGGCATTGGGCTCCCATTGGTTTTCCAACATGACCCGCCCACCTCAATCACGCGGTGGGCTGCGGTACTGACTTGGTTGGTGCGCTGTTGTCACGCTGCGAAACGGCCTGGTCGCTTCGGGCTCTAACTCCTCCGACTGCGCAAAAAACTCTGTGCGGCTTTGCCGCCCGCCGTTTTTTGCTCCGCTCCGGAGTTAGCCCCTCAGCAGTCCGTTTCTCCGCGCTTCCTTACAGCTTGATCTCGATATCCACACCGGCGGGAAGCTCGAGGGACATCAACGCCTCCACGGTCTTGGGGGAGGGCTTGATCACGTCGATGAGCCGCTTGTGGGTGCGGCGTTCGAACTGCTCCCGGGAATCCTTGTTCACGTGGACGGACCGCAGGATGGTGACGATCTCCTTCTTGGTGGGCAGGGGGATGGGGCCGGACACCTCCGCGCCGCTGCGCTTGGCGGTGTCCACGATCTTCTCGGCCGCCTGGTCGATGAGCTGGTGGTCATAGGCCTTCAGCCGGATGCGGATCATTTCTTTCTGAGCTGCCATGTGTTTTCCTCCTTGACATACGAAGTTGACGGTAAGGCTGTCCTTGCTTCGTACGGTGAGCGATTCCGTCCACGTTTCCGTGCGTATCACTCCCCGGCATGAATAAAACCGGCGCAAAGCAGGCCGGTTCTACCCACCCAGGGCGATATACGCCGTGGAAGGGATCTCTCAGCCGCCCGATTATACGGACATACTCCGCGGAAGTTACCTCGCAGGGCGAGCAATCTCCCGCATCATCGCAGTGTGCCCTTTGACAGGCACTGGGCCATTATACAACAGCACCACCGGGAAAGTCAAGCAAATTTTCAAGAAAATCCAAAGACTTTTCACGATTTTCCGCCCTTCCCCGGAATGCCGCCTGTGCAACATCACGAAGG
This sequence comes from uncultured Oscillospiraceae bacterium, assembly GCA_910585265.1. GTDB lineage: Bacteria > Bacillota > Clostridia > Oscillospirales > Oscillospiraceae > Enterenecus. The sequence goes on from CAJUCA010000011.1 coordinate 37,104, forward strand.
GCCTCCCGCCGTTGGCGGGAGGCCCCCATTTTAATAGGCCACGCCCCAGTAAACCATCTTCGTGGCGGGCTTTCCGCAGCAGGCGCACACGTCCCCCAGCTTCTCCTGCTGGAAGGGGATGCACCGGGAGGACACCCCCGCCTCCTCCTTCATCTTCAGCTCGCACTCCAGATCGCCGCACCACATGGTCTTGGCGAAGCCGCCCCGGGAGGCCATCTTCTCCTTGACCTCCTCCAGGGTGGCGCAGGGGTAGGTGTTCTCCTCCAGGTTCTTCTTGGCCTTGGCGTACAGTCCGGCGTGGATGTCCTCCAGCATATTCGCCACGGTGTCCTCGATGCCGTCCAGGGGCACGAAGGACTTCTCCCCGGAGTCCCGGCGCACCAGCACGCACTGGCCCTTCTCCATGTCCTTGGGGCCAAGCTCCAGCCGCAGGGGCACGCCCTTCATCTCGTACTCCGCGAACTTCCAGCCGGGGGAGTTGTCGGAGGCGTCCATCTTCACCCGGAAGCCCGCCTTTTGCAGCCGTTCCATCACGGCCTCGTTGGCGGCAATGACGCCCTCCTTGTGCTGGGCCACCGGGATAACGATCACCTGGACGGGGGCCACCTTGGGGGGCAGCACCAGCCCGTTGTTGTCGCCGTGTACCATAATAATACCCGCGATCATCCGGGTGGACACGCCCCAGCTCGTCTGGAAGGGGTGATGGAGCTGGTTGTCCTTCCCGGTGAAGGTGATGTCAAACGCCTTGGCGAACCCGTCCCCGAAGTAGTGGCTGGTGCCCCCCTGCAGGGCCTTCCGGTCGTGCATCATGCACTCCACGGTGTAGGTGGCCTCCGCGCCGGAGAACTTCTCCTTGTCCGTCTTGCGCCCCTTCACCACCGGGATGGCCAGCACCTTCTCATAGAAATCGGCGTAGATGTTAAACATCCGCTCCGTCTCCTCAACGGCCTCCTGGGCGGTGGCGTGCATGGTGTGGCCCTCCTGCCAGAGGAACTCCCGGTGGCGCAGGAAGGGCCGGGAGGTCTTTTCCCAGCGCAGCACGGAGGTCCACTGGTTATACAGCTTGGGCAGATCCCGGTGGGAGTGGATGATGTTGGCGTAGTGCTCACAGAACAGGGTCTCGGAGGTGGGCCGGATACAGTAACGCTCCTCCAGCTTGTCCACGCCGCCATAGGTCACCCAGGCGCACTCGGGGGCGAAGCCCTCCACGTGGTCCTTCTCCTTTTGCAGCAGGGACTCCGGGATCAGCATGGGCAGGTACACATTTTCGTGCCCCGTCTGTTTGAACTCCCTGTCCAGAATCCCCTGGATGTTCTCCCAGATGGCATAGCCGTAGGGCCGGTAGATAAACATCCCCTTGATGCTGGAATAGTCGATCAGCTCCGCCTTCCTGCACACGTCGGTGTACCACTGGGCGAAGTCCGCGTCCATATCGGTGATCTGGCTCACCTGCTTGTTTTTGTCCTGTGCCATGTCCTCTCCATCCTTTGTCATACAAGTGTCTGATACAGCGGTTGTTCTCCATATTGTATTGCCAAACCGCCCAAAAGTCAAGAGGCAAGCCCCGGAGGGCACAAAACCGCAAGAGAACGCCCCCCGGCCTCCGCACAGGCCGGGGGACGCCCCATCGCTTCAATCACCCCAGGTTCAGCCCAGGGGGAAATAGTCCTCCCCCACATAGATCCCCTGGACGCCGTCCACATCCACCGGCTGGCGGAAGTTCCACACCAGCACCTTCCGCTCGGTTTCCGTGCCATACGCGCCGTAATTGCCCTGGCCGCCCTCCCAGGGGGCCTCCGCCAGCGTGCCGTCCGACAGCCTGACGCTGACATTGGTGCCCGCAAACCTGTGCCACGCTCCATCACCCTTGAAGATGACGGACAGGCCCAGGCTGGATATCCGCACCTCCTCCGCCCCCAGCGCGGAGGCCAGCTCCCCGTCCAGGGTAAGGCTGGGCATGGGCTTCACGTCCACCGGGAAGTACACGCCGCCGCTGTTCTCCCAAATCGTTCGGTACGCGGCCTTTGGCCCGCCCGACAGGCTGAACAGCTTCACCTCCGCGCCCGACAGATCGTCCGCCATCACCTGCCCCCAGCTGGTGACAGCCAGCAGGGCGGTTTTGGTCTCCGGGTCATAATCCAGGCAGATGCCGCTGGTGGTGCCCCCCCCCGAGCCTTCGCTGTTCCCCATGTCCTTTATGGGCACGTCCACCAAGCCGAACGCGCCGCCAAGGACATTTCGCTCCAGCTTGCTCAGACGGTCGCCCTCCAGCTCCCGGGCCTCCACATAGGCCCGGACGGTGAAATCGTCCGCCAGGGCGGACACCACCCGGAACTCAATTCCGTCGATCACGTAAGCCTCGCCCTCCTGCCCCTGGGCGTAGGGCGCGAAGCCCCCCAACGCCTCCGCCAGCATCCCCCGCAGCTCCGGGGAGGCGGCGAAGGCCGTGCACAGCAGGGCCGCGCAGAGGGCTGCCGCGATCAGAACCGTTTTCACCGCGCCCAGGCCCCGCCGCTTTTCTCTGGGGGGCAGGCCGTCCAGCGTCTCCCGCACCCGCTCGTCAAATCCATTGGGCACCATCATTTCCTCCTTTTTTGCCATTGCCTTCAGCATTTCGTCAAATTGTTCCATATCCGCCCTCCTGACCTTGAAGCAGCTCCTTCAGCTGCTTTCGGGCTCTCGCCAGCCTGGATTTCACCGTCCCCGCCGGGACGCCCAGGCACTTGGCGATCTGACCCACCGGCATCTCCTCATAGTAGAACAGCACCACCGCCGCCCGCCGCTCCGGGGGCAGGGCGGACACCGCCTCCCACAGCCCGTCGTAGCGGACCGGCTCCGGGGCCGCGGGCTCCTGGGTCAGCCCGTCCAGGGGCACCACCCGCCCCTGCCGCCGCCGCAGGGCATAGGCGCAGTTCACCGCGATCCTCACCAGCCAGGGCCCCACGGCCTCCCGGTCCCGCAGCTTGTCCAGCGACTGCCACGCCTGCAAAATCGCCTGGGACACCGCGTCCTCCGCGTCCGCCCCGCTGTCCAGCACCGAGCGGGCCGCCCGGTACATCCGGCGGCTGTGCCGGGTGACGGCGTCGGCAAACTCGTCCCGCGTCCATTCCATGCCTCTCATCTCCTTGTGGGTCTGTCTTTGTCCGGACACTCCTTAGACGCGGGGGAAGTCAAAAAGGTTCCCGCCGCCCCAAAAAATTTTGTGAAAATCGTTTTTGCAATTTTTCACTCCCGGACTTGCAAAATTGCCGCCCGTGGTGTAGAATACACTATCGCGTGAAAGCGTGACTTTCAATGAGAAAGGATGCTGACGGTATGTCTATGAAAAACGCTTATCTCCTGTCCGTGCTGGAGGATCTCAAGAAGAAGAACGCCCACGAGCCGGAGTTCCTCCAGGCCGCGGAGGAGGTTCTGGAGTCCCTGGAGCCCGTGGTGGAGGCCGACCCCCGCTACGAACAGCAGAACATCATCGGCCGCATCGTGGAGCCCGAGCGCGTCGTGATGTTCCGGGTGCCCTGGGTGGACGACAGCGGCAGGGTGCAGGTAAACCGGGGCTACCGGGTGCAGTTCAATTCCGCCATCGGCCCCTACAAGGGCGGCCTGCGCTTTCACCCCTCCGTCAACCTGTCCGTCATCAAATTCCTGGGCTTTGAGCAGATCTTCAAGAACTCCCTCACCACCCTGCCCATGGGCGGCGGCAAGGGCGGCTGCGACTTCGACCCCAAGGGCAAGAGTGACGGCGAGGTCATGCGGTTCTGCCAGTCCTTCATGACGGAATTGCAGCGTCACATCGGCCCGGACACCGACGTACCCGCCGGGGACATCGGCGTGGGTGCCCGGGAGGTGGGCTTCCTGTTCGGCCAGTACAAGAAGATCCGGAACGAGTTCACCGGCGTCCTCACCGGAAAGGGCCTGAGCTACGGCGGCTCCCTGGCCCGCACCGAGGCCACCGGCTTCGGCCTGTGCTACTTCGCCGACGCCTGCCTGCGGGACAACGGCCAGTCCTTCCAGGGCAAGCGGGTGGTGGTCTCCGGCTCCGGCAACGTGGCCATCTACGCCAATCAGAAGGTGAGCCAGCTGGGGGGCAGGGTCGTGGCCATGTCCGACTCCAACGGCTATATTGTGGACGAAAACGGCATTGATTACAAGATCATCAAGGAGATCAAGGAGGTCAAGCGGGCCCGGATCAAGACCTACCTGGACTACGTCCCCTCCGCCAAGTACGTGGAGGGCTGCTCTGGCATCTGGACCGTGCCCTGCGACATCGCCCTGCCCTGCGCCACCCAGAACGAGATCGACGGCGCGTCCGCCCAGGCCCTCATCGCCAACGGCTGCAAGGGCGTATTCGAGGGGGCCAATATGCCCTCCACCCCCCAGGCCATCGCCGCCTATCAGGAGGCGGGCATCTTCTTCGGCCCCGCCAAGGCCGCCAACGCCGGGGGCGTGGCCACCTCCGGCCTGGAGATGAGCCAGAACTCCGAACGGCTGAGCTGGACCTTCGACGAGGTGGACGCCAAGCTGAAGGGCATCATGGAGGGCATCTACGCCGCCTGCGCCGCCGCCGCAGAGCAGTTCGGCATGAAGGGGAACCTCCAGGCGGGGGCCAACATCGCCGGGTTCCTCAAGGTGGCGGACGCCATGCTGTGGCAGGGCGTCTGCTGAAGCGGGCCCATGCAGGCTCGTATCTGAAAGCAGGAGGAAGCCCTCCGCGATCATGGATCGCGGGGGGCTTCCTGTCCATCCTCCGGCGCGTTATAATGCGCCCGCACCGCCGGGGGCAGCTCGTCATACCGCACCTCGGCCCAGGTCATCACGCCCCGCCCGGGCCGCACGGTCAGGCAGAGAAATGCGCCCTCCCGCAGCTCCCGGGACGCGCCGAAGGTGATATCCTCCTGCCTGCCGTTCTCATCATAGCTGGGCAAGGTGTAGGAAAACTCCATCCCGCCGTTTCCGGACAGGTCCACCGCCCCCTGCCCCCCGTGCCGGGAGATCCTGGTGTTGTCCACCTGGGTATAGTAGGACGTGTCCCGGAAGCCGGAGAAGAAGATGGTCCAGCAGAGGATGGCCCCCGCGATCACCACGGCGGCGGCGCCCAGCCAGAGAAGCCCTGTTTTTTTCATTGTCATGTCCTCCAATCGCGGCATTGTTGGGATGGGCTTTCCCCACCCCACGCCTTCCATTGTACCGCGCGGGGGTCAAGGCTTCGTAAAGCACAGCTTAAGATAGTTTGAAGAAGCCCCCCGCGATCCCTGATCGCGGGGGGCTTCCTTCTTTATAAATCCGCCAGGTTGAGTGCAAACTCAAACCGTTCCACCCCGTCCTCCCCTTCCCCCCGGGCCAGCAGCTCGTCCCCCCGGGCGGCGGTGTCCACCCAGATGGCCTCCCCCGCCCGGCACTCGTTCACATAGCCGATTTGCAGGGAGCGGACGAACTTCCCCTTCCCCAGCTCCTCCAGGTGCAGGCTGTCGCAGGCGAAGTCGGCGTAATGGACATTGTTCACGTGGCCGTTGATGTCGGTGTCGGAGTAGCGCAGATCCCGGCGCGTCCGCCTGTCAAACACCTCCGGCATGGGGATGCGCCGCAGCTTCACGGACTTGTTCCGCTCTCCCCCGTCGGTGCCCCGGAACTCCGCCAGATCCTTCATGCGGAACAGCTTCCGGCTGTCCACGTCCGCCATCACCCAGACGGTGGTGCCCTGTCCGATGGGCTTCCCCTCCCGGAACAGGTCGAAGTCCCGGTAGGAGGACACGCCGGACGCCCCCCGGTGCCAGGTTTTTACATCGAGCAGGTCGTTCCAGCGGATGGGCCCGTCCAGCTCCACCCAGCTCCGGGTGACCATCCACAGGCAGTTGTACTTGCGCCGGATCTCCGGGCCGGATACCCCCAGCTCCAACGCCGCCTGGGTGGCGGCCTCCTGCAAGATGCCCAGCAGGGCCGACGGGCGGCACTGGTTGAACAGATCCACGTCCCGGGAGTCCACCCGGAACCGGGTTTCATAGCATACGCTCATGGTCTACGCCTTCCTTCCGGGAATGGTGACGGTATACCGGGCGCACAGGCCGTCCAGATCGTCCGGGCAGGCGGCGGGCAGCCGCAGGGCCGCCCCGCAGGCGGCGCACACCAGATCCACCGCCGCATACCCCACCTTCACGCCGTAGTCCCTGGAGCCGCACCCGCAGGACACGCCGCCCCGCTGGGCAATGTCCCGCAGCTCCTCCAGCACCTCGGACATCACCGCGCCGTTGAGGAAGGAGCCCCGGCTCTCCGCCGCGTCGTCCTCCCGCAGCTTGTCCACCGCCTGCTCCAGCTTTTCCATGGCCTGATACACCGGGCCCTCCTCCCCGATACAGCAGATGCCCAGCCCCGACTGGGGGCAGGACAGGGCCAGCAGCCTCTGCCCCACCAGGGCCTCGTTGGAGCACACGGCGGTGTGGTCCCGGGCGCACAGCAGGCAGGGCACGGTGATCTCGCACCGGTCCCCCAGCTGGGCAATGCGCAGCTCCGACTTGCCGCAGGGGCAGGGCAGGACGCTGTCCCCGGCGCACAGCTGGAAGGGGGTGCGCCGGACGATGACGGACTGGCCGCAGACGGGGCAGACGCGGCCGATCAAGCGGGCTTCTTCAGGCATACGGATTCCTCCTCAAAGGGCCTGTATTCACCGGCAAAGACGCTGTCGGGGCGAGGGATTTTTTCGCCGGACACGGCGTTTATGAATACAGGTTCAAAGGTTTCGAGGGGTATTATACCACCATTCTCCCCCCTTTTCCAGAGACAAAGCACCCACGTTGTCATATTTTTTCCCACGCATGAAGCCCTGTTTTTCGGGCACACTAACGCCAAACCACGCCAAAGGAGTCACATCCATGGAAAACACTAAGCTGGGGCGGCAGACCTTTCAGCCCGGTCAGCCCCCCGTGATCATCGGCTTCGGCTCCGCCGCCGGGAACAAGGAGAGCTCCGGCCCCCTGGGGCGGCACTTCGACCACACCTGCAAGGACGACAAGTTCGGCGCGAAAACCTGGGAGCAGGCGGAGTCCGCCATGCAGGGCCTGGCCCTGGACGCGGCTTTGAAGCGGGCGGGCCTGCACACGCCCGACCTGGATCTCATGCTGGCGGGGGACCTGCTCAACCAGTGCATCGGCTCCGGGTACGCCGCCCGGGCCGCCGATGTGCCCTTCCTGGGGCTGTACGGGGCCTGCTCCACCATGGGAGAGAGCCTTGCCCTGGCCTCCCTCCTGCTCAGCGGCGGGTACGGAACCTATGCCGCCGCCGTTACCTCCTCCCACTTCTGCTCCGCCGAGCGGCAGTACCGCACGCCCCTGGAATACGGCTCCCAGCGCACCCCCACCGCCCAGTGGACCGCCACCGCCGCCGGGGCGGTGATCGTCACCAGCCAGCTGCGGCCCGGCCCCCGGGTGGCCCGGGTGACCATCGGCCGGGTGAAGGACAAGGGCATTAAGGACGCCAACAACATGGGGGCGGCCATGGCCCCCGCCGCCTACGAGACGCTGAAGGCCCACTTTGAGGACACGGGCCTCGCCCCGGACTACTACGACCTGATCCTCACCGGGGACCTGGGCAAGCTGGGCCACGAGATCGTCACCGACCTGTTCGACCGGGACGGGGTGAAGCTGAACAACTACAACGACTGCGGCCTGATCCTCTTTGACCGGGAGGAACAGGACGTACACGCCGGGGCCTCCGGCTGCGGGTGCTCGGCGTCGGTGCTGTGCGGGTACGTGCTGCCGGGGCTGCTGGCGGGGCGGTGGCGGCGGATTCTGTTCTGCCCCACCGGCGCGCTCCACTCCCCCACCGCCACCATGCAGGGGGAGTCCATCCCCGGCGTGTGCCACGCGCTGGCCCTGGAAGGAGGGAAATGAATGGAATACCTGAAGGCGTTTCTGGTGGGCGGCCTGTTCTGCGTCGTTGGCCAGATCCTCATCGACAAAACCAAGCTCACCCCCGCCCGGATCTTGGTGGCCTACGTGGTGGCCGGGGTGATTCTGGGGGCCGTGGGGGTCTACAAGCCCCTGGCGGAGTGGGCCGGGGCGGGGGCCACGGTGCCCCTCACCGGCTTCGGCTACCTGCTGGCCAAGGGCGTCCAGGAGGCGGTGGCCGAGAAGGGCCTGCTGGGTGCCCTCACCGGGGGGCTGACCTCCGCCGCCGGGGGAATCACCGCCGCCATCTTCTTAGGGGTCGTGGTGGCCCTGATCTTCAAACCCAAACCCAAAGGGTAATGTAGGGGCGCACATTGTGCGCCCGCACACCCCAACCGGCACGCACTGTACACCCGCACAACTCAACCGACGCACGCCGTGCGCTCGCGCAGCCGGACGGCACGCACATCGCGCGCCCGCGCAAACGGATTTCCCCCGGTTTTTTGCCATTTCCCCTTGACACCCATTCCGGCTGTGCTATAATAAAAGCGTCAACTGAATAACCCCTTATCAAGAGTGGTGGAGGGACCGGCCCGAGGAAGCCACGGCAACCTGCTTTGCAAGGTGCCAAGTCCGGCGGAAACGCGAGATGAGGAAAGATCTGGAGCCTCCAGCCCCCCGCCGTTTCCCGGCGGGGGGCTTTTTCAACCCTCATTTCCCTGTCAAAGAAAGGAGAACACACATTATGGCAAAACGTTTATTCACCTCTGAGTCCGTCACCGAGGGGCACCCCGACAAGGTGTGCGACCAGATCTCCGACGCCATCCTGGACGCCATCATCGAGAAGGACCCCTCCGCCCGGGTGGCCTGCGAGACCGCCGTGTCCACCGGGCTTGTCCACATCATGGGCGAGATCACCACCTCCTGCTATGTGGACATTCCCAAGATCGCCCGCCAGGTGGTGAAGGACATCGGCTATGTGAACGGGCAGGGCGGCTTTGACGGCGACTCCTGCGCCGTCATCGCCAACATCGACGAGCAGTCCCCCGACATCGCGTTGGGCGTGGACAAGGCCCTGGAGGCCAAGGAGGGCCGCCTGGACGACGGCCTGGACAACGGCGCGGGGGACCAGGGCATGATGTTCGGCTACGCCTGCACCGAGACGGAGGAGCTGATGCCCCTGGCCATCGCCCTGTCCCACAAGCTGGCCCTGCGGCTGGCCCAGGTCCGCAAGGAGGGGCTGGTGGACTACCTCCGGCCCGACGGCAAGAGCCAGGTCACCGTGGAGTACGGCGAGGACGGCAAGCCCGTCCGGGTGGACACGGTGGTGCTGTCCACCCAGCACGCCGCCGAGGCCAGCCTGGAGCAGATCCGGGCGGACATGATCGAGCTGGTGGTGAAGCCCAGCATACCCGCCGCCCTGCTGGACGAAAACACCCGCATCCTGGTGAACCCCACCGGGCGGTTCGTGGTGGGCGGGCCCCAGGGGGACTCCGGCCTCACCGGGCGGAAGATCATCGTGGATACTTACGGCGGCAGCGCGCCCCACGGCGGCGGGGCCTTCTCCGGCAAGGACCCCACCAAGGTGGACCGCTCCGCCGCCTACGCCGCCCGCTGGGTGGCCAAAAACATCGTGGCGGCGGGTCTGGCGGACAAGTGCCAGGTGCAGCTGGCCTACGCCATCGGCGTGGCCCGGCCCGTATCCGTCCGGGTGGACACCTTCGGCACCGGCACCGTCTCCGACGAGGCACTGGAGGCCGCCGTGGACAAGGTGTTCGACCTGCGGCCCGCCGCCATCATCAACCGTCTGGAACTGCGCCGTCCCATCTACCGCCAGACCGCGGCCTACGGCCACTTCGGCCGGCTGGATCTGGATCTCCCCTGGGAGAAAACCGACATGACCGGGGCCATCAAAGCCGCCCTGTAACCCAGCCCAAGTGAAACCGTCGCCGATCCAGCCATCGGCGGCGGTTTTTTTACGCCAGCCCCAGCAGACGCGCCGCCGCGGCAGTCACAAAGCACAGCCCCAGCCCCAGCAGGGTGGGGATTACCACCGAAGCCGCCGTCCACTTCACGCTGCCCGTCTCCTTATAAATAGTCAGGCAGGTGGTGGAGCAGGGCCAGTGGAACAGGGAGAACAGCATGGCGCACACTGCCGTCACCCACGTCCACCCGTGCTGGGTGAGCAGCGCGCCCAACGCCGCCAGATCCTCAAACTCCACCAGGCTCCCCTCCGCCAGATACGCCATGAGCATCACGGGCAGGACGATCTCGTTGGCGGGCCAGCCCAGGAGGAAGGCCATCAGGATCACCCCGTCCAGCCCGAACAGCCGGGCGAAGGGGTCCAGAAACCCGGTGCAGCGGGCCAGCAGGGACACGTCCCCCACCGTCACGTTCGCCATCACCCAGATCAAGGCCCCGGCGGGAGCCGCCACCGACACCGCCCGCCCCAGCACAAACAGGGTGCGGTCCAGCAGGGAGCGGACGACCACCTGCCCCACCCGGGGCTTCCGGAAGGGGGGCAGCTCCAGGGCGAAGGAGGAGGGCGCGCCCCGCAGCACCGTGGCGGACAGCAGGCGGGAGCAGGCCAGCGTCCCCGCCGCCCCCAGGGCCAGCGTGCCCAAGAGCAGGGCCGCCCCCTCCAGCGAGGCCAGCAGTCCGGCCCGCCCGCCCACGAAAAAGATGGTGATCAGGGCGATGAGGGTGGGAAATTTCCCGTTGCAGGGCACCAGGGAGGCGGTGAGTATGGCGATGAGCCGTTCCCTGGGGCTGTCGATGATCCGGCAGCCCGTGACTCCGCAGGCGTTGCAGCCCAGGGACATACACATGGTCAGGCACTGCTTGCCGCAGGTCCTGGCCTTCTGGAAGGCGTGGTCCATCACAAAGGCCACCCGGGGCAGGTAGCCTAGGTCCTCCAGCAGGGTGAACAGGGGGAAGAAGATGGCCATGGGCGGCAGCATCACCGCCACCACCCAGGCGGTGACCCGGTACACCCCGTCCAGCAGCAGGCCCCGCAGCCACTCCGGCGCGGCGGACAGCCAGCCCTCCAGCACCGCGCCCAGCCGGGCGAACAGCTCCGTCAGCAGGGCGGAGGGCAGGTTGGCTCCCGCCACCGTCAGCCACACCACCGCCCCCAACAGCAGCAGCATCAGAGGGATGCCCGTGGCCTTGGAGGTAAGTAACCGGTCCAGCCGCCGCTGGCGGCGCAGGCGGTCCGCCGCCTGACTGCGCACCACCTGGGCGGCGTACCGCTCCGCCAGGGTGACCCGCTCGCCGGGGGGACGCTCCGGCTGGGCGGCGGGGGCGTCCTGCCCCACCAGCCGGGCGATCGCCTCCTTCAGATCGTCCAGGCCGTCCTGTCTGGCCCCGGCGGTGCCCACCACCGGCACCCCCAGCCGCCGGGACAGGGCGGGCAGGTCCACCTCTATCCCCAGCCGCTTCGCCTCGTCCATCAGGTTGACGCACACCAGCACCTTCCCCGTCAGCTCCAGCACCTGGAGGACGAGGATCAGGTTGCGCTCCAGGCAGGTGGCGTCGCACACCACCACCACCCCGTCCGCCTGGCCGCTCTCGATGTAGTCCCGGGCCACCGCCTCCTCCTGGGAGTGGGCCGCCAGGGAATAGGTCCCGGGCAGGTCGATGAGCTGGTACTCCCGGCCCCCGCAGCTGTACTCCCCCCGGGCGGTGGCCACGGTTTTCCCCGCCCAGTTCCCCGTGTGCTGCCGCAGTCCGGTCAGCGCGTTGAACAGGGTGGACTTGCCCACGTTTGGATTGCCCGCCAACGCCACCCGGTTCATGTGGCCGCCGCCCCCACGGGCTGTCCCTGGGCCCTGCGCTCCAGGGTGATCCCCGCCGCGTCCGTCCGCCGCAGGGCAATGAGCGCGCCCCGGATCAGGTAGGCGCAGGGGTCCCCCGCGGGACTTTTCAGCACGCAGGTCACCCGGGTGCCCCGCACCAGCCCCAGGTCGGTGAGCCGCCGGTCCATGGCCGGCCCCGCGTTCACTTCGGTAACATACGCGCTCTCCCCCTCCGGGAGGGCGGATAGGCACAACGTCTCATACATATTGCTCACAGCTCCTTTCCGGCGCGGGCCGTCCCCGCGGACCGCCCGCAAGCTATCCTATGGCGGGCCGCGCCGGGGAGTGCCCCCCTTCGACGGGAAAGCCGCCCGAACCGGGGCAGATGGCTTGACATTCCGCCGAGAATCCTTATATAATGAGGCAAAACCCGGGGCGGCGGGCCGTTTTTTCAATCTGCCCCCGGAAAGAAGGGAGATGCGCCTATGACAGGCCGCACACGCCCCCGGGAGGGGGAGGACTGGCTGATCCGCACTCTGTTCGCCCTGTTTCTGCTGGCGGGGGCGGCGGTCCGCTTCTGGCGGTTCGGGTCCGTGCCGGAGGGACTGAACCAGGACGAGGCCTTTGCCGGCTATGAGGCGTGGTGCCTGCTCACCACGGGCCGGGACTCCCTCGGCCACTCCCTCCCGGTGTACCTCACCGCCTGGGGCAGCGGCATGAACGCCCTGGAGAGCTATCTCATGCTCCCCTTCCTGGCCCTCTTTGGGCGGACGGCCCTGGCGGTGCGCCTGCCCCAGCTCATCGTGGGGCTGCTGTCCCTGCCCGCCGCCTACGGCGTGGGCAAGCGGGCGGCGGGCCGCTGGGCGGGCCTGTGCGGAATGCTCCTGCTGGCGGTGTGCCCGTGGCACGTGATGCTGTCCCGGTGGGGGCTGGAGTCCAACCTGGCCCCTGGCTTCCTGCTGTTCGGGCTGTATTTCTTCCTGCGGGGCATGGAGGACAGCCGCTGGCTCCTGCCCTCCGCCCTGATGTACGGGCTGGCCCTGTACTGCTACGCCACCCTTTGGCCCTTCGTCCCCCTGATCCTGCTGCTCCAGGCGGGGTATGCCCTGTGGTGCGGGCGGCTCCGCCTCCGGGGGCGGGAGGGGCTTTGGACCTGGCTGTCGGCGGGGGCGCTGCTGGCCCTGGCCCTGCCGCTGATGCTGTTCCTGCTGGTAAACTGGGGGCTGCTGCCGGAGCTGCGCCTGGGCCCCTTCACCGTCCCCCGGCTGGTGGTGATGCGGGGCGGCGAGTTCTCCCTGTCCCGCATCCCCGCCCGGGCCGCCAGACTGCTGGACCTCCTCCGGCAGCAGGGGGACGGCCTGCCCTGGAACGGCACGGAGCGGTTCGGCCTGTTCTACTACGGCACCCTGCCCCTGGCCCTGGCGGGGCTGGCCTGGGCCGTCCGGGAGGCGTGGGAGGGGCTGTCCCTCCGGCAGATCCGCCCCGCCGCCCTCCTGCTGATCCAGCTCGCGGCGGGCCTGCTCCAGGGCCTCACCATCGACGCCAACGTGAACCGGGTGAACAGCCTGTGGATTCCGGTGGTCCTGCTGGCAGGGCTGGGGGTGTGGGTGCTGTGCGGCAGGCTGGACCCCCGGACGCTGGCGGTCCCTCTCCTGATCTATGCGGCCCTGTTTGTCCGGTTTGCCGGGTATTATTTCACGGATTACGCCCAGGAGACCCGGTCCCACTTCGGCGCGGGGCTGGAGCAGGCGGTGGACGCGGCCCTCTCCCGCCCGGGGGAGATCCGGGTGGACCGGGGGGCCAACTACGCCCGGGTGCTGTTCTACAGCGGGCAGGAACCGGGGGAGTACCGGGACACGGTGCGCTACACCAACTACCCCAGCCCGTTCCTGGACGTGGAGGGCTTCGGACGGTTCCGGTTTCTCACCGGACCGGAGGAGCCGGACCGGGCCTGCGTCTATGTGGTGGAGCAGGGGCCGCGGGCGGAGACGCTCCGGGACGCGGGGTTCGCCGTGGAGAATTTCGATTGCTGGGCCGTGGCGTACTGGGACTGATGGCGCGAAGCAAGGCCTCGGAGGATCTCCTCCGGGGCCTCAGCGTGTAGAAAAAGTCTTTTCAACGCGCTTCTGAATCCTCGCGGACACAGACGCAAAAGTCCCCCGCCGCCCGGCAGGGGACTTCCTTTAGAACCTGTATTCACAACCTCAAACGCCGTCTGGCCGGGTCTTTTTCCGCCATGCTGCGTTGAATTTTCTTGCAATACACAAAGTATTCCGGCGAAAATTCGCCTTGCCTGGCGGAAAAATCCCTCGGCCAGACGGCATCCTCGGCTGTGAATACAGGTTCTTAATCCTCGTGAATGTGGATATGGTTGTTGATATGGTCAGCGCAGTAGCAGTAGTACCCGTCGCACTTGGAGCAGTACCGGAACTCCATATTGGGATTGTCCTGATCCGTGATCCCGCACACCGCGCACTTGTGGAGGTAGCCCCCCGTCTCCTGGGCCTTTTTCTGGGCCTGCTTCTGGGCCCTCTTGAAGTTGATCACCTGGGGGTCCGCCCTGCGGCGGGCGAAGCCCAGCTTCATCGACCAGAAGGGCCAGGTGAAGATGAAGTAGTTGATAAAGCTGGGCAGGACGTACAGCAGGATCAGCGGCCCGAACTGCACCGCCTCCAGCAGGATCAAAACCACGTCCAACAGGGCCAGCCACTTCATCTTGATAGGCACCACAAGCATAAACAGCACCTGCATCTCGCTGTACATGGTGGCGACGACCAGGAAGAAGGACAGGTGGATGTAATAGATGCTGGTGCCCCCCAGCAGCAGCCCGCCCGCAATGGACAGCAGCACCCCGCACAGGTAGAACAGGCTGAATTTCGCCGTGCCCCACTCCCGCTCCAGCATCTGGCCCGTCCAAAACACCACGTAACAGCCCAGCAGGGTGTAGAAGGGGTTGCCCAAACCGGAGGGGATGAGGATAAAGGTCACCAGCCGCCAGATCTCGCCGTCAAGGATGCCGCTCCGGCTGAAGTCCAGCACACCTGGGAGCATCCGCATCGGCGGCAGCAGGTAGAGTATGCCCACCGCCACCTGGGCGATGGCGATATACATGGCCAGGTTAGGGATGCCGAACCGGGGGTGCCGGGAGCAGAACTTGTCGATGGGACCGTAGTGGTTGTTTCGGTATAGCAAAGGGAAGCCCTCCTTTTCGGGACGTTCAAACCATTATAGCCCCGTCCTCCGGAAAAGTAATCAATAAACTGTTAAATTATTCCGCGTACAACCGGACGATGTTCAGCAGGATGTCCACCACGGTGTCCATTTCCTCCGCGCAGGCCAGTTCCAGGGGGCCGTGGAAGTTATACCCCCCGGTGCCCAGGTTGGGGCAGGGCAGGCCCATAAAGCTGAGCCGCGCCCCATCGGTGCCGCCCCGGATGGCCTCGGCGGCGGGGGTGAGGCCCGCCATTTCCGCCGCTTTGTTGGCGTTGTCAATAAGGTGGGCGCAGTCCGCCAGCTTCTCCTTCATATTATAGTAGCTGTCCGTCAGGGTCACCTGGATCTGGGCGGCGGGGTGGGCAGCCTGCACCTGGGCGGCGGCCCGCTCCAGCAGGGCCTTTTTCACCGTGAACTCCCCCTTGTCGTGATCCCGGACGATATACTCCATCCGGCAGGCGGCGGCGGTGCCGTTCAGCCCGTCCAGGTGGAAAAAGCCCTGGTAGCCCTCGGTTTTGCCGGGGATGGCGTCCGGCGGCAGAAGGGCGTTGAACTCCTGGGCGATCAACAGGGCGTTTTCCATGATCCCCTTGGCCGCGCCGGGGTGGACAGACACGCCGGTGATGTCCACCACCGCCGAGGCGGCGTTGAAGTTCTCGTAGGCAATGACGCCGGGGGCGGAGCCGTCCACGGTGTAGGCGTACTCTGCCCCGAAAGCGGCCACGTCGAAATGGTCGGGGCCTTCGCCGATCTCCTCGTCGGGGGTGAAGGCCACGCACAGCCGCCCGTGGGGAATACGCTCCGCCATCAGCCGCTCGCACAGGGTCATGATCTCGGCGATCCCCGCCTTGTCGTCCGCGCCCAGCAGGGTGGAGCCGTCGGCGGTGATGACGGTTTTCCCCTGGAACCGGGACAGCCAGGGGAAGTCCGCCGCCCGGATCACCCGGCCCTCCTTGGGCAGGACGATGTCGCCGCCGCCGTAATTCTCATGGACGATGGGGGCCACGTCCCCGCCGGAGAAGGCGGGGGCGGTGTCCAGGTGGGCCAGCAGACCCAGGGCGGGGATGTGCTCCAGCCCGGTGGTTGCGGGCAGCCAGGCGGTGACGGTGCAGAACTCGTTGACGGAGGGGTTTTCCAGCCCCAGCTCCTTCAGCTCGTCCACCAGCAGGCGGGCCAGCTCCCACTGACCGGGGGTGGAGGGGGTGGTCCCCGTCTCCGGGGAGGACTGGGTGTTGATCCTCACATACTTCAGCAGGCGTTCACAGGCTCTCATGTTTCTGACTTCCTTTCTTCACTCCGGCCCACCAGATAGTCCAGGGACAACTGGAAATAGTCGGCCAGGATTAACAGGCCCTCAAAATCAGGCCGATGCTCTCCGGTTTCGTAACAATGGATATTGCGGTCGCTGACGCCCAGAACTTCCCCAGGCGTCTTTTGGGCCACCCTTTTTCTGCCCGCAGCCCGCGGAGCACCTCACTGAAATCCCTCATAATACCCCCCTTGCCGAGGATGAAGCTGGGCCGCCTGTCGGTTACAGCATAACCGGATTTGTCGTCCACTCCAGCCCGCAGGGGCCGGGGGTTTCCCGGCACAGCTGGTACAGGTCGGTGCACCGGGCCTCCAGCTCCAGCAGGGGGACGCCCCTGCCGTGGGCGGGCTTGGTGATCACCGGGAGGGCCGCCCTGGTTTTCATCTCCCGCAGCAGGGCGCGGCCCTGTCCGGTCGCCCCCAGCACCCGGAGATAGGGCGGGCGGTCCGGCCTGTCCGCCGCTCTCAGCCCCAGCGCGGCCCACAGCGCGGCCCGCCGTATCCGGGCGTGGGCGTACCGCTTGGTTTTCGCCAGCCCGTAGACCTCCTCCAGCGTCCTCCCCCGCCGGACGGCCCGGTAGATCCGCCGGGACAGCCCCTCCCCGCAGTCGGGCAGGGCGGCGAAGTCCTCCTCGTCCATGGCCCGCAGGACGGCCAGCATCCACCGCTCCCCGTAAACCAGGCTGGCGGGGTTGTCCGCCGGAACCCGCCCGGACAGCACCTCCCCCCGCAGGAAGGAGGCGGAGGGATAGTCCGGATGGCCCCCGCCGTCATGCCCCGCCCCCGCCCGCCGGACGGTGACGGGCCGGATGCCGCTGCCCAGGGCGTTCAAAGCCCGGAGATACTCCACGCCCAGATTGTTGTTGGGGCAGGCCAGCAGGCCCGCCAGCTCCGGCCCCAGCAGCTCCTCCGCCGCCCGCTGGCGGCACAGGGCGAAGGGCGCGCCCTCCTCCAAAAACCGCCGCAGCGCGTCCGGGTAGCGGGGGCTGTCCAGGCAGTCCGCCACCTGCCGGAGCCTGTCCGCCTCCCCGCACTCGCTGCCGAAGGACAGGCAGGTCACCACGCCGGACGCCGCCAGAAGCTCCACCGCCCCCCGGGCGAAGGACTCCGCCGAGGACACCGCCCAGGGGGTGGGCAGCTCCAGCACCAGATCCACGCCGCCCTCCAGGGCCGCCCGGGTCCGGGTCCACTTGTCCAGCACGGCGCACTCCCCCCGCTGGACCCAGTTCCCGCTCATCACCGCCACCACGGCGCACCCGCCCAGCCGCCGCCGGGTTTCCGCGATGTGGAAGGCGTGCCCCCCGTGGAAGGGGTTATACTCCGCCACAATGCCCGCAGCCTCCACGGCCCGCCCTCCCCTCCCCCGGACAGGCCGGGTTGTCTCTTTTTGGTAAAACCGAGAAAAATACTTGCGATATCCGGGCCATCGTAGTATAATATGTCCGGTATGGGGGGCGGGTCCGCCCGTCCCGGCTTCGCCGCCCTGGGGTATTATACCCCCAAAGGCAGGGTGAAGTAAAGCAAAACCGCATAATTCCGCAAAGAGAGAGGGTTGTGCGGAACGGTTCTGACCGTAATCATTTTTGGGGCCCCTGAGATCGCCCCGGAACAAAGGAGTGCGGAACATGAAAGTTCTGGTAATCAACGCCGGCAGCTCGTCCCTGAAGTACCAGCTGCTGGACACCGACACCCAGGCGGTGCTGGCCAAGGGCCTGTGCGAGCGCATCGGCATCGACGGCAAATTCACCTATAAGGCCCCCGGCAAGGAGACCATCGACGCCAAGGACGTGGCCATGCCCACCCATTCTGAGGCCATCCAGGCCGTGCTGGACGCCCTGGTGGACCCGGCCAACGGCGTGGTGGGCTCCATGAAGGAGATCCAGGCGGTGGGCCACCGGGTGGTCCACGGCGGCGAGACCTTCGCCTCCTCCGTGAAGATCGACGATAAGGTGATGGCCGCCCTGGAGGAGTGCATCCCCCTGGCCCCCCTCCACAACCCCGCCAACATCACCGGCATCAAGGCGTGTTCTGCCGTCATGGGCCCGGACGTGCCCCAGGTGGCCGTGTTCGACACCGCCTTCCACCAGACCATGCCCCCCGTGGCCTACACCTACGCCCTGCCCTATGAGTACTACGAGAAGGACAAGGTCCGCCGCTACGGCTTCCACGGCACCAGCCACAAGTACGTCACCCAGCGGGCGGCGGATATGCTGGGCAAGCCCATCGAGTCCCTGAAGCTCATCTCCTGCCACCTGGGCAACGGCTCGTCCATCGCCGCCGTTTTCCACGGCAAGAGCGTGGACACCTCCATGGGCTTCACCCCCCTGGCGGGCCTGCCCATGGGCACCCGCTCCGGCGATCTGGACGCGGGCATCCTGGAGTTCCTGATGAACAAGTACGGCATGGACATCAAGGAGATGCTCAACGTGCTGAACAAGAAGTCGGGCGTGCAGGGCGTGTCCGGCGTGTCCTCCGACTTCCGGGATCTGGGCTCCGCCGCCGAGCAGGGCAACGCCCGGGCCGCCCTGGCCCTGGATATGTTCAGCTACGGCGTGAAGAAGTACATCGGCGCGTACGCCGCCGCCATGGGTGGGGTGGACGCCATCATCTTCACCGCCGGAGTGGGCGAGAACGACGCCCAGCAGCGGCTGAGCATCGCCGGCCACCTGGAGTTCATGGGCGTGAAGATGGACGCCGACGCCAACAATGTCCGGGGCAAGGAGGCCATCATCTCCGCCATCGACTCCAAGGTGAAGGTGCTGCTCATCCCCACTAACGAGGAATTGATGATCGCGCTGGATACGGCGGAGCTGGCATAAGGTTCCGGGCCGCGGCCCGCCAGGACGCAGGTTCTGTATAGGACGCTCTGCGGGGCCCGATGACTCATCGGGCCCCGCTTCTTAAGACGTTTCACGCAGCAGCATCGCCCCGCAGGGGATATCACAAAAGGATGGAGGTGCCGGCATGGCAGACGCAAAAGTATACCGGCTGGGGACGCTCACCCTGGCCGACGTGGCCCGGGAGCTGGAGGATTACCTTCGTTTCCAGAAAAATATGGAGACAGAGGGTGTGGCCCAGGCGGAAAACATCTACTTCATCCAGGCCCGCCAAACCGACGGCTGGAAAAAGTTTGCCGGGATGGACAAGGCCGTCCAGCTCAAGCTCACCACACACGAGGACTATCTGACGGTGGACATCGGCGCGGGCCGGTGGGTGGACAAGCTGGGCGCGGCCACCGTGGGCTATCTGGTGTTCGCGCCGCTGATGATCACCGCCGCCATCGGTGCCATCGGGCAGGATAAGCTCCCTCAGGAGATTTTCAGCTTTGTGGAGCGGCTCACTATGCTGCATGGACAGCCCGCCATGGACATCATGGAGATGAGCCCCAGCGCGGCTTCCGTGTGCGCCGCCTGCGGCGGCCCCCTCCCCGCCTCGGCCAGGTTCTGCCCTGGCTGCGGCGCGCCGGTACGGGCCAGGCGCACCTGTCCCGGCTGCGGTGCCGAGGTAAGCGGGAACGCGCGGTTCTGCGCGGATTGCGGGACGAAACTGAGCTGACGCTTTTTACGGATTGCGGGCGCGGAAGGCCAGGTACCCCTCCAAAATCAGGGACGCCGCCACCGCGTCCACATTCTTTTTGTGGGCCTTCTCCCGCTTCCCGGCGGCGTGGAGGATCTGGTGGGCCTCGATGGTGGTGCGCCGCTCGTCCCACAGGCGGACGGGCATACCCGCCCGCTCCTCCACCAGGGCGGCGAAGGCCCGGTACAGCTCCGCCCTGGGGCCCTCGGTGCCGTCCATGTTCCGGGGGAAGCCCAGCACCAGCTCCTCCGCCTGCCGCTCCGCCGCGATCCGGGCGATCTCCGCCGCCGCCCGCGCCGGGTCCCGGCTGGGGATCACCGTGGTATACCCCGCCAGCAGTCCGGCGGCGTCGGACACCGCCACCCCCGTCCGGGCGTCGCCGTAGTCGATGGCCATCACGCGCATTTGACTTCCTCCTTCAAACAGGCGGAGACCGTCCGCCTCCTGTCCCCCGGCCCCGCCGCAAAAGGAAGCGAGCCGTCTGCCGGGGCAGGCGGCTCATGGCGTGGGACGCGGCTTCCACCGGGCCGCCGTCCGGGTTTTATCCGCTCCATTATAGGCCCCGCCGCTGGTTACGTCAAGGATTTGCGAAAAAAAACTTGCAATCCGCCCCCGGATATGGTATCATAGCATACACTTGTGCGGGCACACCGCCCATCCCAATGACAACCCTCAACTGAAAGGATATGAGTCACATGACTACCCCCCAGATCGTCCTGTCCGTCATCTACTTCCTCGTGGCCCTGGCCCTGGTGGCCATCGTCATGCTCCAGTCCGGCAAGAGCGCGGGCCTGTCCGGTGCCATCGCCGGCGGCGCGGACACTTTCCTGTCCAAGAACAAGGCCAAGTCCGCCGACGCCCGGCTGGCCCGCATGACCAAATGGGTGGCGGTGGTCTTTATGCTCCTCACCCTGATCATCTGCCTGCTGTAACAACCGCGAAAAAACACCGCCCGGAGGCTCCCTCCGGGCGGTGTTTTTTGGTGCTTACGCGTCCAGCTTATCCATCATTTCCACGGCAATCTTCAACGCCTGCTCCACGCTGGCGTTCCCCCTGGGATCGAAGCGGTTGCCGCCCATCCCGTTGATGATGCCTTTGGAGCTCATGAAGGCCACGGCGTCCATGGCCCAGGAGCCGATCTTGTCGTTGTCGGTGAAGGTGGTGGAGGCCCCCTTGGGAATCTCGCCGCCCAACGCCTCATACACCCGGGACAGCATCAGCGCCGCGTCCTGGCGGCTCACCAGCTGGTTGGGCCCAAAGGTCTTGGCTGTGGTGGAATTGCCCTTCACAATGCCCAGATCCCGGGCGCACATGATGTACTCATACATCGCCGTACCTGTCTCAACGTCCGTGAAGGGGTCCTTCTCGGTGTAGAGGGCCTCCTTGCCGCTCATGGCCTCATAGAGGTTCACGGCAATGATGGCGAACTCCCCGCGGGTAATGCTCCCGGTCAGGTCATAATTGTGGCTCTCCTCCACCAGCTCCGAGAACACGTTCTTCTCAATGGAGGCGTGCACCGGCTCTACGGCCCAGCCGCTGACCACATCGCCAAAGGCAGAGAAGAACACGCCCTGATCCTCCAGCGACTTGACCACCCCTGCCGGGGCCGCCTTGCCGGTGAGGAGAAACGCCCTATAATCGTCCTGCTCGTCATTCCAGAACATCAGCAGGGTGTTGGCCCCGAACTTCTCCACCAGGAAATCAGTGGTAAGGGTGTGGTAGCCCGGAATATCCTTCATGTTGCCGCCAAACGCATTTTTACCATAAGCCCATTCAAAGGCATTGAAGTAAACCTCAGTATCGGTACGGGAGAGCGGGCCGGCGGCATTGACGGGAACAATCTCGGCACTGACATATATGTCATTCTCATCATAAACAACCTTCTCAAGACGCTCGTCAAACACCCCATCGCCGTCCGGATCCGAGTACACCCAGATATGCTCCAGGAACTTGTTGGTGGGGCCTGCGGCCAAGGTGACGCCCAGGGGCAGCTCGATAACCTCTACGGGCGGGGGGCCCTGCATATTGTCGCCCTTGGTAATCAAGCCGTCCTCATCCTCCGTCCAAAGCTGGAGCTTGACCGTGATTTTCTTTGCCAGGGCCTTCGGATCGGTCACGCCCACCCAGATGCTGTCATCCTTATTGATGTCAGCCAGGGTGTCGGCCTTCCCCGCCGCGAAGGCCGGGGTGCACAGCAGGCCAAACACCATGGCGGCGGCCAGCAGCGCGCTGAACAGTTTCTTCCTCATCATACTTTGTGCTCCTCTCGTGCGATTGTGCTCCCGCCATCCGCGCCATGCCTGTTCCAGAGCCTGTCAGCAGTTTCATTAGAAACTGCTGAGCCCCATGGGGCTCATGAGCACGTCCCGCGGTGCTAAAACAGATTGTAGCACAGCGGGGGGTGCCGCGCAAGTTGTTTTTGTGCATTCCGCCTCAGAAGCTGTACCAATAGCCTCAGCACCCAGCTTAACGGCCAGAATTGCCGCTGGCCGCGTTGAAAAATCTTGAAATACACAAAGTATTCCCGCGATTTTTCGCCTTGCCACCGGCAATTCTGACTCGCGAATCTGAATACTTCGGCTATTGGTACAGCTTCTCACTTTTTCTCCCGTCCTTCCCGCACATTTTATGCCTTAAAAACGCCTTGAATTTTCGCTAAAAATCAATCTACACGCTATTGTTGTGCTATGACTGCCTGCAAAGGGGGCTGGGCCAATGAAGGACAAAATCTACCTCACCATCCGGATGAACCGGGAGCTTCACGACAAATTCCAGTCGGTGGCGGCCTACGAGGGCCGCTCCATGAGCCGTCAGATCCTCTACCTGATGAACCAGTGCGTGCTGGAGTTTGAGAAGAAAAACGGCCCCATCGACCCCCTGCCCGGGGACGGCGGACAGTGAAGCTGCTCACCGCCCTCCTGGGGCTGCTCTACCCGCCCAAGTGCCCCTTCTGCGGCCAGGTGCTGGAGCGGGGCGAGGCGGGTATGTGCGCCCTGTGCCAGGGGGATCTGCCCTGGACGGACGGCCCGGGCGGGCCAATGGCGGGCTGCGACGCCTGCCTGTCCCCGCTGTGGTACCGGGACGGGGTGCGGGAGGGCGTCCACCGCTACAAGTTCAACGGCGGCGCGGCCCACGCCGCCCTGTTCGGGGAACTGATGGCCCAGTGCCTGTCCGACCGCTGGGACGGCGGGGTGGATCTGGTCACCTGGGCACCCCTCCACCCGAAACGGAGAAAGCAGAGGGGCTACGATCAGGCGGAGCTGCTGGCCCGCCGGGTGGGGGAAGCTGCCGCCCTGCCCGTGGCCCCGACCCTGGAGAAGATCCGGGCCGCCGGCGAGCAGTCCCGGCTGCAATCGGAGGAGGACCGCCGCGCCAACATCGCCGGGGCCTACCGGGCCCTGCCAGGGCTGGATCTGGCCGGAAAGCGGGTGGTTCTGGTGGACGACGTGGTGACCACCGGCTCCACTTTAGGCGAGTGCGCCGCCTGCCTGCGGTCCGCCGGGGCGGAGGCCGTGGTGGGCCTGACGCTGGCCCGGGCCCGCCGGTAGGGGCAGGGCGATGTGTGCCGGTGGCACACGTCCATCGCCGACCATGTAGGGGAGGGGCTTGCCCCTCCCTCCTTGAAGGGTCAGAGACCCTTTCCCACGGGAGGGGCAAGCCCCTCCCCTACAGCCCACGGAAAGACAGCATATTTGACACATTGAAGAAAGCAAGGGAATTGACATGGGAGAGATTATCCTGCTCAAGCAGGGCGAAATGGTATTGAAGGGCCTGAACCGCCGGGGCTTTGAGGAAAAGCTCATGGGCAACGCCAAGCGGCGGCTGAAGAAATACGGCCAGTTCAAGGTATACACCCGCCAGTCCACCACCTACGTGGAGCCGCTGGACGAGGGGGCGGACTTCGAAGGAGCCTGGGAGGCCATGACCAAGCTGTTCGGGGCAGTGGGCCTGTGCCGGGCCAGGGCCTGCCCCAAGGACAAGGACGCCATCGTCCAGTGCGCCGCCGCCTACCTGGGGGACAAGCTGTCCGCCGCCCGCTCCTTCAAGGTGGAGAGCAAGCGGGCGGACAAGTCCTTCCCCATGACCTCCATCCAGCTGTCCCAGTACGTGGGGGGCGAGCTTCACGACCGCTTCCCCCACCTGGCGGCGGATATGCACCGCCCGGAGCTGACCGTACACGTAGAGGTCCGGGACTTCGACGCCTACGTCCACGCCGACCCGGAGCCGGGGGCGGGGGGCCTGCCCGTGGGCATGGGGGGCAGGGCCCTGTCCCTGCTGTCCGGCGGCATCGACTCCCCGGTGGCCTCCTGGATGATCGCCAAGCGGGGGGTGATCGTGGACATGATCCACTACTACTCCTACCCCTACACCTCCCCGGAGGCCAAGGAGAAGGTGCTGGAGCTGGCCCGCCTGCTGGTGCCCTACACGGGCAAGCAGTGCGTCCACGTGGTGCCCTTCACCAAAATCCAGGAGGAGCTGCGCCGCTCCTGCCCGGAGGAGCTGTTCACCATCCTCATGCGGCGGTTCATGATGCGCATCGCCTGCCGGGTGGCCGAGAAAAACGGCATCCACGCCCTGGTGACGGGGGAGTCGGTGGGCCAGGTGGCCAGCCAGACCCTGGACGCCATGGTATGCACCGATGCGGTATGCACCCTCCCCGTCCTGCGGCCCCTGGTGGGGATGGACAAGGAGGAGATCGTCCGGGTGTCCCGGAAAATCGGCACCTTCGAGACCTCCATCCTCCCCTACGAGGACTGCTGCACCGTGTTCACGCCCAAGCACCCCCGCACCAAGCCCAAGCCCGAGGAGCTGGACGAGGCGGAACAGGCCCTGGACGTGGAGGCCATGGTGGAGGACGCCGTGGCGGGCATTGAGCGGATCATGCTGGATCTGTGAAAAAACAGGGCCGCGCAACCCAAACGTTACATTTGGAAACGGGAAAACGCTGTTCAAACGGCCTGGATCTGCTATGCTGGGGGCATCAACGGGGGATGCGCCCCGGTCTATGAGGTGAGGCAATGAGTTTAGGAAACAAGCTGGCGGACGCCCGGCGGGCCAAGAACCTGACCCAGGAGCAGCTGGCGGAAAAATTGGAAGTCACCCGGCAGGCGGTGAGCCGCTGGGAGTCGGGGGCCGCCTGGCCGGAGACGGACAAGCTGGTCCGCATGGCCCAGATCCTGGAGGTGAGCTGCGACTACCTCCTCCAGGACGGGGTGGACGAGAAGGGGAACCCGGTAAAGGCCCCGGTGACCCGCCTGCTGAAGCAGGCCCAGGGGAAGCGGGTGAAGCTCACCTTCTACGAGGACGACAGCGGTATGCCCGCGTTTCACGAGTGGTGCGTCATCCAGGACTTCGACGGGGCCTGGGCCAACGTGGAGGTGGTGGTGAACCAGAAGAAGCCCCAGAAGAACGAGGTGCGGCTCATCCCCCTGTCCGCCATCAGCACCATCACCTTCCTCAAGGACGGGGAGGCGGCCCGCCGCTCCCCCCTGGAGCTGAGCTGAGGAGGGGCGGATCATGGAATACTTTGGGATGTTTGCCTTTATCGGAATCATTTTCCTGTATGACAAGGTGCGGCGGCTGGAGCGGATTCTCCGGGACAACGGCATCCGCCCCGGCGGGACGGCGGGCCTGGGGGACCAGGTGCGCAAGCAGGTGGGCAAAACCGTGGAGCTCACCCTGGAGACCAGCGACGGAGACATCACGGGGAAGCAGTGCAGAATCCTGGACGCCGACGAGGACTGGGCCCTTGTCCTGGCCGGCGAGGGCAAAAAGAAGGAGTGCGAAAAGCTGATCCGCCTGGACAGCGTGAAGCAGATCAAGGTGAAGTAGGGGAGGGGCTTGCCCCTCCCGGGAAAAGGGTTCCTGCCCCTTCAAGGCGGGAGGGGACAAGCCCCTCCCCTACGGCGAACCAACGAAAAGGAGTGCCTATGAACGACAGATGGTTGGAAGTAACCCTCCCCGTCCCGGCGGACAAATTGGACGGCGTATGCGCCGTCCTCACCGCCAACGGCATGACCGGGCTGGTGGTGGAGGAGGAGGGCGACTTCCTCCGCTTTTTGGAGCAGAACCGCCAGTACTGGGACTATGTGGACGAGGGGCTGGCCCAGCGGATGAAAGGGGCCAGCCGGGTGAAATTCTACGTCCCGGACAGTCCG
The DNA here is from genome assembly GCA_910585265.1 of uncultured Oscillospiraceae bacterium. Lineage (GTDB taxonomy): Bacteria > Bacillota > Clostridia > Oscillospirales > Oscillospiraceae > Enterenecus. Next base: position 63,033 of record CAJUCA010000011.1, read on the forward strand.
GAGGGCCGGGGGCAGCTCCGGCAGTACCTGGCCGGGCTGGAGGAGTACGAGCCTCAGACCGTCTCCCTCCGGGAGGAGGACTGGGCCACCTCCTGGCAGAAATACTATCAGCCCATCCCGGTGGGCAGGCGGATCTACATCGTCCCCGACTGGATGCGGGGCCGCCCCGTGCCGGAGGGCCGCACGCCGCTCTACCTCAACCCCGGCCTCACCTTCGGCACCGGGAGCCACCCCACCACCCAGCTCTGCCTGGAGCTGCTGGAGGGGACGCTTCGCCCCGGGGACCGGGTGCTGGACCTGGGCTGCGGCTCGGGGATTCTGGCCATCGCCGCCCTGGCCCTGGGGGCGTCCCGGGCGGCGGGGGTGGACATCGACCCCAAGGCGGCGGACGTGGCCTTTGAGAACGCCGCCCTCAACGGCATCGGCCCGGACCGCCTGTCGGTGTACGCCGGGGACGTGCTCACGGACAAAAAGCTGGCCGAAAGGCTGAACCCCGGCCAGAACCGGGTGGTGCTGGCCAACATCGTGGCGGACGTGATCATCCCCCTGTCCACCAGGGCCGGGGACTTCCTGGCCCCGGACGGCGTGTTCCTCACCTCCGGCATCATCGAGGGACGGCAGGACGAGGTCCGCGCCGCCCTGGAGGGGAACGGCTTCGCCGTAGCCGGGCACCGGGAGCGGGGCGGATGGCACGCTTTTTTGGCGGCAAAGCCGTGATTTCTCCTTGTGCGCGGCGGAAAACTGTGGTATGATATCCTCAGAAGAATTTGGGCATCCGCCCGACTGAGAGAGTGAGGAGTGATCGTCATGGCCGTGCAGAACTTTGAGCAGATCGTAGACAAGGCAAGAGCCGCGGGCCGGCGCAGCCGGGTGGTTATCGCCGGGGCGGACGCGGAAAACATCCTCCTGGGCGCGTTCCACGCCGCGGAGGAGGGCTTCGCCTACCCCGTCCTGGTGGGGGAGAAGGCCAAAATCCGCCCCCTGCTGGAGCGGCTGGGCCTGGACAAGCGGGACTTTGAGCTGGTGCCCGCCCAGCCCGGGGACAACCTGACCCAGAAGGCCATCGACCTCATCAACCAGGGCCGGGGCGACGTGCTCATGCGGGGCAGCACCCAGACCCGGGAGTTCCTCCTGCCCCTGCTGGACAAGAAGAACGGCCTGCGCACCAAGCGGCTCATCACCCACATCGACCTGGTGAGTATGCCCGAATACCCCAAGCTCATCGCCATCGGGGACGTGACCGTCACCGTCCGGCCCACCCTGGCCCAGAAGAAGGACATCCTCCGCAACATGGTGGACACCCTGCGCTACGTGGAGGACGAGACCCCCAACATCGCCCTGCTGGCCCTGGTGGAACAGCCCAGCTTCCACATGAACGACACCATCGAGGCCCGGGATCTGGTGAAGGAGCACCAGCGGCACGCCATCGCCGCCTGCAATCTGGTGGGCCCCATCGCCTACGACCTGATCCTGTCCAAGGAGGCCGCCCGGCTGAAGGGCTACGACAACCCCCTGTGCGGCGAGTTTGACGGCATTGTGGCCCCCTCCCTGCTGGCGGGCAATCTGATCGTGAAGGGCTGGCAGATGCACGCCCACGCCCGCACCTGCGGCGTCATTGTGGGGGCGAAGATCCCGGTGGCCATCACCTCCCGCAGCGACAGCGCGGACGTGTCCTTCCTGTCCCTGGCCTTCTGCAACGTGCTGCCCAAGGACTGCCCTTACCTGTAACGGGCCGTCCCCCGGATTTTTGTGGAGTTTTTCTTCGGAAAACGGTTGACAAATTCCGGTTTTGACGATACTATAAATAGCGTCCGCTCTCCGGGGCGGACGCGGAAAAAGCATATCACATTCCTCCCCCGCCTCCGGCGGGGGAGGAATCAAAACAGCAAGGCTTCGATCAGGACGAGTACCCGGCAAACCTCCCCTCAGAGAGCCGCCCACACAGTGCGAGGGCGGCGGGGCGGCCCCGGCGAAGATCCCCTGTGAGCCGCGGACCCAACGCGAAAGCAAGTAGGCTCCGCCGGGTGTGCCCGTTACAGCGCGCACGAGTGCCGCATCGTTGTTATGCGGAATTGGAGTGGTACCGCAGAGGTTCGCGCCTTTGTCTCCTTTGGGGGACAGGGGCGTTTTTTGATCGTGCAGGTGGGACAACGAAATGAATTTATTACAAAGAAAGCCTACCAGATTAAAAGGTTATGATTATGGTTCTGCTGGCGCATATTTCATCACAATATGCACCAAAAACCGACAATGTGTGTTATCGAGCATTGTAGGGGAGGGGCTTGCCCCTCCCGTTGTGAGGTTGACGCACTATGGTGAAATTGCAGAAGCCCAGATTTGCCTTTTAACGTCCCGTTTTCCCTCCGCCTCCGTTGAAAAATATGTGATCATGCCAAACCACATCCACCTGATCCTCCGTCTACAGAAATGCACAAAAGATCTGTCCTCAGCGGGAGGGGCAAGCCCCTCCCCTACAGTATCAACCATCATCGGCGTTTTAAAATCAATCGTAGCACGGTCATGTAAATGCGGTACTGCGCTGTTTCAGCGTTCTTTTCATGACCATATCATCAGGAATAGTGAAGATTACAGAAGAATCTGGGAATATATTGATTCCAATCCAGCCAAATGGGCAGAGGATTGTTTCTATAATCAACATTCATAATAAAGGAGAATCACCCATGGACTACAACCAGACCGTCCACCTGCCCCGCACCAGCTTCCCCATGCGCGCGGGCCTGCCCAAGCGGGAGCCGGAGCTGCTCAACCCCGAGTGGGCCAAGATCACCTACCGCAAGCTGATGGACAAGAACGCGGACAAGCCCCGGTTCGTCCTCCATGACGGCCCCCCCTACGCCAACGGCAATATCCACATCGGCACCGCCATGAACAAGATCCTCAAGGACATCATCGTCAAGTACAAAAACATGACGGGCTTCTGCGCCCCCTACGTCCCCGGCTGGGACACCCACGGCCTGCCCATCGAGACAGCGGTGCTCAAGGACAAGAAGGTCAAGCGGGAGGACATGACTGTCCCCGAGTTCCGGGACAAGTGCAAGGAGTTCGCCACCCAGTATATTGGCAAAATGACCGGGCAGTTCCAGCGTCTGGGCGTGCTGGGCGAGTGGGAGAACCCCTATATCACCCTGCTGCCCGAGTTTGAGGCCAAGCAGATCGAGGTCTTCGGCAAGATGGCGGAAAAGGGCCTCATCTATAAGGGCATGAAGTCCGTCTACTGGTGCCCCCACGACCAGACCGCCCTGGCGGAGGCGGAGATCGACTACCAGGACGACCCCTGCACCACCATCTTTGTCAAGTTCCCGGTGAAGGACGACAAGGGCAAGCTGGCCCAATACTGCGACCTCAGCAAGCTGTTCTTCGTGATCTGGACCACCACCCCCTGGACCATCCCCGGCAACACCGCCATCTCCCTGAACGCCGCCTTCGACTACGTGCTGCTCCAGGCCCCCAACGGGGAGGTCTACGTGCTGGCCAAGGAGCTGGCCGAGGGCGTGTGCAAGCAGGCGGGGCTGGACTTTGACGCCTGCAAGGTTCTCGCCACCCTCAAGGGGTCCGACTTCGAGCTGATGGCGGCGAAGCACCCCCTGCTGGACCAGGACAGCGTGATCCTCAACGGCGATCACGTCACCCTGGACGCGGGCACCGGCTGCGTCCACACTGCCCCCGGCTTCGGCGGCGAGGACTTCGAGGTCTGCCAGCGGTACGACAACGCGGGGCTGACCCACATCGGCGTGCCCGTCCCCGTGAACGCCAAGGGCGTGATGACCGACGCCCGCTACAACGGCCAGTTCTACGCCAAGGGGAACGACATGGTGGTGGCCGACCTGGAGGCGGAGGGCTTCCTGCTGGCCAAGGCGAGCATCACCCACTCCTACCCCCACTGCTGGCGGTGCAAGCACCCCATCATCTACCGGGCCACCGAGCAGTGGTTCTGCTCGGTGGACGCCATCAAGGATCAGGCCGTCAAAGCCTGCGACAGCATTCAGTGGCACCCCGCCTGGGGCAAGGACCGCATGGTGTCCATGATCACCGAGCGCAGCGACTGGTGCATCTCCCGCCAGCGGGTGTGGGGCGTGCCCATCCCGGTGTTCTACTGCGACGGCTGCGGGGAGTCCATCGTCACCCCCGAGACTATCTCCCACGTGGCGGAGCTGTTCCGCCAGCACGGCTCCAACGTGTGGTTTGACCGCAAGGCGGGCGATCTTGTCCCCCCCGGGTTCGCCTGCCCCAAGTGCGGCAAGAGCCAGTTCTCCAAGGAAAACGACATTATGGACGTGTGGTTCGACTCCGGCTCCACCTGGGCTGCGGTGGCGGCCCAGCGGGAAAACCTCCAGTACCCCGCCGACATCTACCTGGAGGGCGGCGACCAATACCGGGGCTGGTTCCAGTCCTCCATGCTCACCTCCATCGCCTGCAACGGCATCGCGCCCTACAAGCAGATCATCACCCACGGCTGGACGGTGGACGGCGAGGGCAAGGCCATGCACAAGTCCCTGGG
>CAJUCA010000012.1 GCA_910585265.1 uncultured Oscillospiraceae bacterium
ATATCCGGGTCGTTTTGGAGTATAGTCATGTCGCAATGCTCTGAACGGTTTGACCAAAAAGGAGGGCAAGATGACAAAGTCAAACCAGAAGAAAACCGCTCTGTACTGCCGTCTCAGTCAGGATGACAATACAGAAAATGAGTCAAACAGCATACAAAATCAAAAAATGATCTTGCAGCGGTATGCTGCCGACCACCGCTTTCCAAACCCTTGCTTTTATGTGGACGATGGGTACTCAGGAGCCAGTTTTCAGCGACCTGGCTTCCAGCAGATGATGGCCGACATGGAAAACGGTGAGATCGGCATCATTATCACGAAAGACCTGTCCAGGCTGGGCCGGAACCAACTCCATACCGGGCTGTATATCGAGGAACGGTTTCCCATGTTCGGCGTCCGCTACATCGCCATCAACGACAATGTGGATACGGACAGCAGCGAGAGCAACGAGCTGATGCCGTTCAAAAATTTATTCAACGAATGGTATGTTCGGGACTCCAGCCGCAAGGTACGGGCCGTCCTCAAGGCCAAAGCGGAGCGCGGAGAACGGCTGGGCACCAGAGCGCCCTATGGCTACAAAAAGGACGAAGTCGACAGCAAAAAGCTGGTGGTGGATGAGGAAGCCGCCGCCATTGTGCGTCGGATTTTTGCCATGTGCGCCGCTGGCAGCGGGCCGAGCCAGATTGCCCGCAAGCTAAGGGAGGAGCAGATCCTCTGCCCCACCACCTATGCCTATCGGAAATTTGGGATCAATCACACCTCGCTGAACACGGAGAAGCCTTTCCACTGGACCAGCAGTACAGTTGCAAATATGCTGGAAAACGAGTTGTATCTGGGCAACACCATCAACATGAGATTCAGCACAAAGTCCTACAAGGACAAGCGCCGTGTGGAGCATCCCAAAGAGGAATGTCTGGTGTTCGAGGGGACGCATCCCGCGCTGGTGACCCAGGAGGTCTGGAACATCGTCCAACGGGTGCGGCAGAACAGGCGCCGCCCCACCAAGATGAACGAGCAGAACAAGTACTCCGGGCTGGTGGTATGCGCAGACTGCGGGGCCACCATGGTGCTGCACCGGGCGCATACGATGAAGCCCACCTGGAACAACTTCACCTGCCGCACCTACAAGAAAGACGGCGCGGAGGTCTGCACCGCCCACTACATCCGGGAGTGTGTGCTGGACGAGGTGATCCTGGAGGATCTTCGGCGGGTGACGGCGATGGCCAGGGAACATACCAGGGAGTTCGCGGAGTACATCGGCGGCAGGCAGTCCGCTGAGATCCAGCGGGAGATCCGCAGGCAGGAACGGGAACTGACCGCTATGCGGAAACGTGGAGCGGAGCTGGATGCCATCTTCAAAAAACTGTACGAGGATCGGGTACTCGGCCATATCTCGGTGGAGCAGTTCCAGACGCTGTCCGGCGGCTACACAGAGGAGCAGACAAGACTGGCAGAGGAAATCCCAGCGAAGGAAAGTGCCATCCAGAAGCTACGGGATACGGTTTCCAGCACCGAGGGTTTCATTGCCAAGGCCAAACGCTACACGGACATTACGGAGTTGACGCCGGAACTGCTGCGGCTGTTTATCCAGAAGATCGTGGTGCATGAGAAAAGCACGAAATGGTCGAAGAAGGCCATGCAGACCGTGGAAATTCATTACACTGACATTGGCTATATCAGAGGGGAGGCCCAGCAAGACGAGAAAAGCCCCCGGCAGGAAATCTCAGTGTGATTCCTGCCGGGGTGCTTCCCCGAGTCGTAGATACCCCTGTCAAGGGTAGGCCATGGTTTGGGCTGCTTTTACAAAACAGGTTGATGTGATAAACGCTGTGTGCTATAATCAATTGGACAAATCAGATGTTACGGGAGTGGTGAAATGGACAGACCTGTTACAACCTTGTTTATGCTGATGTCGGTTGACGGAAAAATCAGCACCGGCGCGTCGGATGATTTGGATGTGGACAAGGATTTTCCCCAAATCGCGGGGGTGAGAGAGGGCTTGCACCAATATTATGAGATAGAGCAGACCACCGATTTGTGGACGCTCAATTCCGGCCGGGTTCAGGCCAAAATCGGCGTCAACACAAAGGAAATGCCCAATAAAACGCCCGTATCCTTTGCAATCATTGACAACAGGCATTTAAACGGACATGGCGTGCGCTATTTGTGCGCGCTGTCAAAGGAGCTTGTACTGATTACATCCAATCGGGAGCATCCGGCGTTCAGCGCAGAGGAAAACAACATTCACATCATCTATCAGGAAAAGCTGTCGGCAAAAGACGCGCTGGCAAGGCTCAAATCGGAGTATGGCTGTGAGAGGCTGACCATACAAACCGGCGGAACGCTGAACGGCTTGTTTCTTCGGGAGAAGCTGTTTGATTATGTTGATATCGTCGTTGCCCCGGTTTTGATTGGCGGCAAAGATACCGCTACGTTAATAGATGGCAGATCCCTGCTTTCCAAACAGGAGCTGTCGGAGTTAGGCGCGCTGAAGCTGCGGGAATGCGTGGTTTTGGAAAACTCGTATTTGCGCCTGCGCTATCAGGTGATCAGCTGATAGGTTTTAAAGATGTGCCGGGCGGCTGTCCGCTTGAGCTGTTTTGACGAACACTGTAAAAGGGAGGAATTGTCATGGCCGGAGTATTTGACGAGGGTAAAATGCGGGAGGTGCTGAATCAGTGTGTGCCGGAGGGGGAGACGCTGACCGCTGGAATCCACGGCATTACGCTCCAGATCAACAAGAAGAAAACATCCTATTTCGATGTGTATATCGGCCTCACCGCCCACTGCCTGCTGGTGGCGGAGTGCGAGGAGCGGGAATACTTAAACAACTTTTATCATATCCCGGATCTGCGGAAAACGGTGGCGGAGGACGTGGGAACGGTGTTCCCCCTGGCCGACATCCAGTCCTGCGTGATCAAGAAGGGGATGATGGGGGCGGTGAACTGCGCCATCACCCTGAAGGACGGCAGCTTCCTCAAGCTCCAGATGCCCAAGCGGGGCGGCCTGGGGGGCGGTATGCCCCGCCACGCCGAGTACCGGGAGAAGATCCTGGCCCGGCTGGAAAGCCTGCCCTGCGCCCACTGAGCCATAACGCCGCCACGCCGCCGTCCTGCTTGGACGGCGGCGTGTTTTCATGCGGCCCTACCCGTTCCAGGGGGCAAGGCCCTCCGGCCCCAGCTCCAGCACCCGGGTGCACACCTGCTCCAGGTACAGCCGGTCGTGGGACACGCTGATGATCGCGCCGGGGAACTGGGCCAGCACCTGGCGGATCACCGGGGCGGACAGGGGGGAGAAGTTCCGGGTGGGCTCGTCCAGCACCAGCACGTTGGCCCCGTTCAGCACCATGGACAAAAACAGCAGCTTGGCCCGCTGGCCCCCGGACAGGGCCGCCGCGGGGTGCTCCATCTCCTCCGCCTTGTACTTCATGCTGCCCAGCAACGTGCGGGCCCGGGTGATGTCGTCCTTGTGCCCGGAGGGGGCCAGCAGCTCCACCGGGGTCTTGTCCTCCAGCAGCAGCTCGTTGTAATTCTGGGGCATATAGGCCGCCCGGATATCCTCCCGGGACAGCAGCGTCTCCGCCGCCAGCTTCAGCAGGGTGGACTTGCCCGCGCCGTTGGCCCCCACGATGCCGAGATGCTCTGGGCCGTCCACCCACAGGCGGACGCTCCGGGCCAGCGTCCGTCCGCCCGCCGCCAGCTCCGGCAGATCCAGCCGCAGCACCGTCTTGCCCGTGGGCAGGGCAGATTTGGCCCCGTCGAAGGCAGTGAGGATGGCCTCCTCCCACTCGGGCAGGGCGGTCATGTTCTCCCGCTCCCGCTCAAACCGGCGGCCCATGGACTGCACCGCGTGCATTTTCTTTTTCAGTAGCCGCCCGCCGTGGGGGTCCTGCCGGGTAATGACGGCCTGCTGATGCTCCACCTTATTCCGGATCTGGCGGAATTTGTCCAGTTTGGCGTCAAATTCCGCCCGCTCCTTCCGGGCGTTCTGCTCCTGGCGGGCAAAGCCCGCCGCCCGCTGCTCCACGTACTGGACGTATCCCGTCCGGGCCACGGTACACCGGGGGGCGGTGCGCCGCCGCAGCCGCTCCAGATGGATGATCACGTTGGCGGTGTGCTCCAGCAGGGGCTCGTCGTGGGAGATATAGAGCACCGGAACCTTACAGCCCAGCAGAAAGCCCTCCAGCCACCCCAGCGTGGCCACGTCCAGGTCGTTGGACGGCTCGTCCAGCAGCAGCACGTCCGGCTCGTCCAGCAGGAGCAGGGCCAGCCGCAGCTTGACCCGCTCGCCGCCGGACAGGGTGGACATGGGGCGGTCGTCCCAGAACAGCCCGGCGTCCAGCCCCACCTGGCGGGCGGCCCGGTCCAGGGCCTTGGGGTCGGCCCCCTCAAAGGCGGGGACGCCCTGGCAGAAGGCCCACACCGGCAGGGCCAGCTCGTCCGGGGACAGCTCCTGGGCCAGAAAGCCCTTCCGAAGCCCCTGGTCCACGATCTCCCCGCTCCACTCGGCGTAAGGCTCCACCGACGCCGGGTTATACAGCAGGCGCAGCAGGGTGGACTTGCCGTTCCCCTCCTCGCCGATAACGGCGGCCCGGTCGCCGGGGGAGAGGGTGAAGGACAGCCCTTCGATGAGGGCGGTGAGATCCTTTTTATGGGTGACAGTGAGGTTTTTCACCTGAAACATACGCATCTTCCTTTCCGCACAAAAAATCCGCCTTTCACAGCGGAAAGGCGGATCACATGACAAAAAGGCAGGGACACAGCGTGCCTGAGACACGCCGACCCCGGTCAAGCAAGCCGCCCTTCCCGCCATGAAAAAACCGATCCATGAGGCATGGATCTCCGTTACCAATCACAGCTTGAAGTTCAACTTACTTGTTGCGCATCTTTTCACCCTTTTCAAGTTGATGGGGCCAGTATACCACAGGACGGGGCGGCTGTCAACCGTCCCCTTCCCGCCCGCAGTTTTCCTCCAGCCGCTCCAGGAGGGCGGCCAGCGCGGCCCAGTCCTCCGGCGAGACGCCCTGGGAGAGCTGCCGCTGGAAGTCCAGGTGGGCCCGGTCGATGATCCGGCGCATCTCCTCACCCCCCTCGGTGAGGAACAGGCGGTACTGGCGGCGGTCAACCGGGTCCTGCTCCCGGCGCAGGTGGCCCAGCTCCTCCAGCCGCCGGGCCCCCCGGGCCACGCTGGCCTTGTCCAGGGCGAAGAAGGCCACCACGTCCTCCTGGCTGGCCCCGGGATGCCGGCCTGCGTAAAGGACAATCAGGTGCATGACGCCCACGTACCCGTTGGGGTTGAGGACGGTGCGGCGCAGGGTCTTGATCCGCTGCCGGTTGATCCGAAGCAGGCTGGACAGCACGGGATCGGTCACGGGGTCTCACCTCCGGACAGGGCGGAGCCTTCTATGGCCTGGGCGTCCGCCGCGGCCTGTATGCGGGCCTTCACCCGGCGGATCAGGGGCACCGCCAGCAGCAGGGTCAGCACGTCCGCCACCGCCTGGACGGCGGCCACACCGTTGGTCCCCCACAGCCACGCCATGGGGTAGACGATGGGCAGGAAGCAGGTGCCCTGCCGGGAGGTGGACAGCAGCAGCGCGCCCCGGGCGTTGCCCAGCCCCGCGCAGAACATATTGACCACCGCCACCCAGCCGTGTATGGGCAGGGCGAGGCATTGCAGGCGGATGCACAGCGCGCCCACCGCCAGCATTTCGGCGGACTGGTCGGACTTGGCGAACAGCCCGATGAGGGGATCGGCCAGCGCGGCCAGGGTCAGCCCCATGGCCAGCGCGCCCAGGATGGCGGCGCGGGAGGCAAAGCGGTAGCTCTCCTTCACCCGGTCGTACCGTCTGGCCCCCCAGTTGAAGCCCGCCACGGGCTGGAACCCGGTGCCGAAGCCCAGGATCACGCCGAAGGGGAACATCATCACCTTGGTGGACACGCCCACGCCCGCCAGCACCGCGTCGGAGATCTGCCCCGCGATGTTGTTCAGCACGATGGCGGACACCACCGCCAGCCCGGAGCGGAACATGGAGGAGGAGCCGACGGTGACTACCTGGGTGACAATATCCCTGGTGGGCCGGAATTTGCGGATGGTCAGATGGAGGACACTGCGCCGGGTGAGGTAGGGGAACACCAGGATGGCGAAGCTCACCAGCTTGGAGATGGCGGTGGCCAGGGACGCGCCCTTTACCCCCATGTTCAGCTCGAAGATGAAGATGGGGTCCAGGAAGCAGTTGAGGATGCCGCCGAAGCCCATGCCCACCATGGACAGCAGCGCGCTGCCCTCCGCCCGGAGGCATTGGTTCATCACAAAATTCGCCGCCATGAAGGGGGCCACCAGCAGCACATAGGTGGCGTACTCCACGGCGAACTGCTCGCAGGTGTCGGTGGCCCCCAGCAGCCGCACCATGGGGTGCAGGAAGGTCACCCCCAGCAGGGTGACGATGCCGCCGAAGATCATGGCGGTGAAGAAGGCGGTGGACAGCACCTGGTTGGCCTTGTCCTTCTCCTTGGCCCCCAGGAGCCGGGAGATGTAGCTGGCGGCCCCCACCGCCAGCATGGAGCCCGCCATCATGATGATCTGGTCCAGGGAGGCGTTGACGCTGATGGCGGCCTGCGCGCTCTCCCCCAGGTCGCTGACGAAATAGGTGTCCGCCAGATTGTAGATGGATGTGATCAAAAAGGAGATGATGGAGGGCAGGGCCATTTTGGTGATCACCCGGGGGAGGGAGCCCCGGAGCATCATGTCCTCCCGCTGCTGCTGTCTTGTCTGATCTGTGTCTGCCATGGGACGAAAGCCTCCGTTTTCGTTTCAGTTGTAACTGTTTCATATGATACCTTTAAACCCTGTCCTTGTCAAGGAACGAAAAAAACGGGCCGGATCTATGAGAGATCCGGCCCGTGCTCAAAGGGCTATCCCTTCAGGCGGGACACCATTCCGCCGATGTACCCGCCGTCGATGACCTTGAACCGGTCCTCCGGCGGGTAGAGGCAGCCGCCGTAGAAGATGGCCCGGTTGTTCCGGGTGGAGGGGTCGGCCATCTCCCGGTGGGCGGCCAGGTGGATCTGACCGCACCCGGTTTCTGTGATGATCCGGTCCATGTTCCGGGCGGTGATCCCCGCCCCGGGGAGGATCTCAATGCGCCCCGCGGCGTAGGCGATCATGTCCCGCACGGTGTCCGTGCCCAAGGACACGTCCGGCTCCTGCCCGCTGGTCAGCACGCGGGTGATGCCCAGCTTGATGAGCTGATCCAACGCCGCCCGCCAGTCCGGCACCACGTCGATGGCCCGGTGGAACACGCTCTCCTTCCCTGCGGCCTGGGCCAGCTCTGCCAGCACGCGGGTGCGCTCCCCGTCCAGGGTGCCGTCCTCGTGGAGGAAGCCGAACACCAGCCCGTCCGCCCCATGGGCCAGCAGCAGCTTGGCGTCCTCCACCGCCGTGGCGAACTCCGCCTCCGTGTAGTGGAAGCCACCCTCCCGGGGCCGCACCATGGCCATGATCCGCATACCCGTCTCCCGCTTGGCCACGATCAGCTCCCCCAGGGTGGGGGTAAGCCCCCCGTGGAACAGATCGCTGTTCAGCTCCACCCGATCCGCCCCCGCCTTGTGGGCCTCGATCACGTCGTCCGCGCTTCCGCAGCAGACCTCCAGCAATACCCGGCTCATACGCCGCACCTCCTGAATGTAGTTGTGCCTATTATAACGGCCCGCTCCCAGGTATGTCAAGGCTTGCCAGGGGGCGGCGTTCCCGGTATAATAGGGGAAAAGGAGGTGGGACTATGCCCAGAACCATGCGGGGTGATTGGGCCGACGCGCTGGCTTCCCTGGCGGGGGAGGAGCGGCGGGCCATGGAGTTCCTGCTGGATCACCTGCCGTCCAGCGACCTGTACGGCTATCCGGCGGAGCTGTTTTTGGAATTTGTCCGCCATGGAGTATTTCTCCGGGGGGCGGCCCCCTGGTGCGGGGGGCTGGACTGGCCGGTGTTCGCCCATTACGTGCTGTTTCCCCGGGTAAATGACGAGGATTTGTCCTTCCACCGGAAGATCTTCTTTGACGCCCTCTGGCCCCGGGTGAAGGATCTCCCCGGCATGGAGGCCTGGGTGCAGGAGGTAAACCGCTGGTGCCGGGAGCGGGCCGGGTACCAGGCGCAGGACGAGCGAACCGCCTCCCCCTTGACGGTGTACCGGAGCGGCAGCGGGCGGTGCGGGGAGGAGTCGGCCTTCCTGGTGTCCGCCCTGCGGAGCGTGGGCATTCCGGCCCGGCAGGTGTACGCACCCCGGTGGTCCCACTGCGACAACAACCATGCCTGGGTGGAGGCCCTGTGCGATGGACGCTGGCGGTTTTTGGGGGCCTGCGAGCCGGAGCCTGTGCTGGATCGGGGCTGGTTTACCACAGCCGCCTCCCGGGCGGTGCTGGTGCACAGCCGGGTGTTTGGCGGGGCAGAGGGACTGGTAGGGGAGGAGACCCTTGGAACGGTGGACGGCGTAACCTGGCTGAACCAGACCGCCCAGTACGGGGACGGGCAGGCCCGGGTCTTCCGGGCGGAGGTGGACGGGCGGCCTGGGGCGGGGGCGGAGTTCCACCTGCAAATTCTCAACGAGTCGGCGTTCCGCACCATTGCCGTGCTCACGGCGGACGGGCGGGGGGAGGCGCGGGCTGTCCTGGGGAAGGGCACCGTCCACGTGCTGGCCCGCCGGGGGGAGCGGTGGGCGGAGGGGGACTGCGGCCCGGAGGGGATCGTCCTCACGCTGAAGCCCCCGGTGGAGGGGGAGACGGACTGGACGGATTTCGACTTCCACGCCCCGGCGGACAGCCGCCCCGCCCCAGCCGTCCTCAACCGCGCGGAAAAGGCGCGGCGGGCGGCGGTGCGGCGGCAGGCGGACGAGCTCCGGCAGGCCCGCCTGTCCTCCCAATCCGCTCCCGAGCGGGCGGAATGGGAGGACCTGCGCCAGAGGGCGCGGGGAAACTGGGGAGAGCTGAAGCGGTTCCTGGGCGGGGAAGGGGGCGCGGAGCGGGAACGGCTGGTGCGCACCCTGTCCGGCAAGGATCTCCGGGACGCGGTTTGCGCTGTGCTGGAGAATCACTTTACAGAGCTTCCGGCCCGGAGGCCGGAGGTGCCGGAGGAGGTCTATTGGGCTGATACCGCCTGCCCACGGGTGGCGTTGGAGCGGCTCACCCCCTGGCGGGGATTCCTGAAGGACTGGCTGCGGGGCCGGACGGACGATCCGGTCCGGCTCTGGGAGGAACTGGGGGATTTGCTGGCGGACCCCGGGGACAATTACCACCGCCTCTGGTGGACGCCCCAGGCCGCGCTGGAGGCGGGGGCCTGCAATGAAAACGGCCGCTGCCTGCTGTGGGTGGCGGCCCTGCGGACGCTGGGCCTGCCCGCCCGCCTGCGGCCCCTGGACGGTGCGCCGGAGTATTGGTCGGGGGACGGCTTCCGCCCCGTGCTCCCGGAGGAGACGGGGACGCTGTGCCTGACCTGTCCCGGCGGCGATCCCCCGGCGGCGGGCCGGGACTGGAGCCTGTCCCGGTGGACCGGGGAGGGCTGGCGGCGGCTGTCTCCGGCGGAGGGCTGGGCGGAGGGCAGGCTGGTGCTGACCCTGGCCCAGGGCCGCTACCGGGTGATCACCACGGTGCGCCTGCCCAGCGGGGATCAGCTCGCCGCCCGCCGGGAGGTGGAGCTTCGGGCGGGGGAGGCACGGACGCTCCCCCTGCGCCTGCGGCCTTGGACGGCGGAGGATCTGCTCACCCGGCAGACCCTTCCGGCCTTCTCCGCCCGGACGCTGGAGGGGGCGGAGATCCCCGACCTGTTCCGCATGGGCACAGGCCCGGTGACCGCCCTGTGGGCGGAGGAAGGGGCGGAGCCCACGGAACACGTGCTGAACGAGCTGCTGGCCCGCCGGGAGGCGGCGTCCCTGCCGCTCCTGTTCCTGGTGCGGAGCCGGGACAGCCTGTCCCAGCCCACCCTGGCCCGCGCGCTGGAATGCCTGCCGGAGGCCCGCGTCCTGCTGGACGATTGGGAGTACGATCTGGAGGCGGCGGCCCGGCACCTGGGCCGGGACCCGGACGATCCGCCCCTCATGGTGCTGTGCGACGGGGCGGGGACGGCCCTGTACAGTGCCTGCGGCTACCGGGTGGGGGCGGTGGACCTGCTCCTGCGGGCGGCGGGATGCTCAGCGGATATTTGTTCCGGCTCCCTTGACAAATCCCTGGAAAATCCGGTAAAATAAAACAGGAAAGGATCGCTGAATCCAACGCTGGCGGAGCGGGCGGCTGTCCGCGTCCAGGAAAGGAAGGATCAGGTATGAAAATTGTGACCATCAGCCGGGAGTTTGGCAGCGGAGGCCGGGAGCTGGGCAGGCGGCTGGCCGATCTGCTGGGCTTCGATTACTACGATAGGGAGATCATCACAGCTATCGCCCAGGCCCAGGGAATGGACGAGGGGTATGTGGAGAAGTCCCTGGAGGACCACGCGTGGCAGCATATCCCCCTGACCTACGGGCGTTCCTTCAGCAGCAGCGCGATCATGCAGTCCACCCAGACCAGCCTGCTCATTGAGCAGAAGCGGGTGCTGGACGGC
Source organism: uncultured Oscillospiraceae bacterium (assembly GCA_910585265.1). GTDB lineage: Bacteria > Bacillota > Clostridia > Oscillospirales > Oscillospiraceae > Enterenecus. The sequence continues at coordinate 10,579 of CAJUCA010000012.1, forward strand.
ATCGCCAAGGCGGGGAAGGACTGCGTGATCGTGGGCCGGGACGCCGATGTGCTGCTGGCGGAGCAGAAGCCCTTCAGCATTTTCGTGTGCGCCAGCATGGAGGCCAAGGTGCGCCGCTGCATGGAGCGGGCGGCGGAGGGGGAGAACCTCACCCCCAAGGCCCTGGAGCAGAACATCCGCCGGGTGGACAAGGCCCGGGCCAGGAGCCGGGAGATGATCTCGGATACCCGCTGGGGCCAGGGCAGCAGCTACCGCATGACGATGAACACCACCGGCTGGGACTTGAAGGAGCTGACGGCGGCGGTGGCCGATTTTGTCCGCCGCTGGTATGATCGGGGAGGGGGAAAGGTGGGAAGTATGGGATAGCATGAAACTAATGAAAATGAATAAGGTCCTTTTGGCGGCAACGCTTCTGGTCGCCATCGGCATCCTGCTGGGAATCCTGTCCGTCATGCAGATGAACCAGAACAAGAAGCAGGTGGATCAGACGACGGCCATCCTTCTGGATCAGATCTGCAAGGTCATTGACAGCAACCAGGCGAAGGAAAACGTGCTCGTGGAATCCCTGAAGGAGGATTACATCACCAGGGCCAAGGCCGTCTCCTATACCATCGACTGCAAGCCCGAGCTTGAGGAGGACATCGAGGAGCTGATGAAAATCGCCCACATGATGAAGGTGGACGAGATACACCTCTTTGATGTGGGCGGGTCGATTTACCGGGGGACGGAGCCGCAGTATTACGGCTTTTCCTTTGACTCCGGCGAGCAGATGGGCTACTTCAAGCCCATGCTCACCGACAAGAGCCTGTCCATGTGCCAGGATGTGACGCCCAACACCGCCGAGGCAAAGATGATGATGTACGCCATCTGCTGGAACGAGACGGGGACAAGGATGCTCCAGGTGGGCATTGAGCCGAAACGGCTGATGGAGGAGCTTCGGACCAACAGCGTCCGGGAGATGATGCAGGAGATGCCCACCTACCTGGGGGTCACCATGGTGGTGGCCGACGGGGACACCGGCGAGATCCAGGGGGCCACCTCCACGCTGCTGGTGGGAAAGACCTTAGCGGAGATCGGCGTCAACTCCGGCGGGGAAGGGCAGGAGCGGATTCTGGCGGGGAGCGTATATGGAAAAGGCTCCTATTACAAGGTCCGCAGCCATAAGGGATATGTTGTGGCCGTTATACAGGAAAAAAGTGTCGTCCACAAGGATGTGCCGCTGATTCTGGGCATTGTGTCCGTTTATTTTGTCATTGCGGTGGGGGTATCCCTGCTGATCATCCTGAAGCTGGTGGCCCACACGGACAGCGCGCTGAAGCACGCGAAAACGGACGCCTTGACAGGGCTTTTGAACCGCAGAGGCTATGATAACAGCGTATTGGCCCGGGGAAAGGCTCCGCTGGAGGACAATTTTGTCTATGTGTCCATGGATTTGAACGGTTTGAAGCAGGCCAACGACACCTTCGGGCACGAGGTGGGGGACAAGCTGATCAGGGCGGCGGCGTCCTGCATCAAGGAATGCTTTGGGGAGTATGGAGAGCTGTTCCGGGTTGGCGGTGATGAGTTCGCGGCCATGATAGAGGCGGACGATCAGCGGCTGGAGACCGTCAAGGCTGAGTTTGAGAACATAATTGCCCATTGGTGCATCCATATCGGGATGGAACTGTCGATATCCTGCGGTTATGTGCAGCATAAGGAGTTTCCGGACAAACAGCTGGCGGAGCTGGCGAAAATCGCCGACCTGAGAATGTACGAGGCGAAACAGGCGCACTACAGAACCGGGGGGGCGGATCGGAGAAGGAGATAATTGGTTTGGGTATGGGAGGGCTGAACGGCCCTCCCGTTTTGCGTGTCGGGGCAAATGTGGGTAGACAGGGCAGATGGGACGTGCTATAATATGGTACGGCAAAATTCCCCCAAATCCGGCAAACTGCCGCATAGGAGGTATATCTTATGGGGATCAAACGATACTGCGCCCTGCTTCTGTCCGGCCTGCTGGCCCTGGCCCTGTGCGGCTGCGGGGCCGGGCCTGTGAAGGGCGGCGCGAAAACCATCGCCCCCGCCGAGCTGACCCCGGAGGAATCCGCGCTGGCCCAGCTGCTGAACGTGAAGCTGGACGGCTACCGGATCTTCGACTTTGCGGTGGGCAAGGCCGGGGACGGCGGGGTGAAAAGCGTCCAGATCACCCTTTACGAGCTGAAGGACGGGGAGTGGTCTCCGGTGAGCCAGAACCGCCGCGCCCTGTCCGATCCGGAGGGCCGGCTCGCCTTGGGGTTCAGCAAGATCCCGGAAGGGGTGGAGCTGACCTTCCAGAGCGAGAGCCTGTCCTCCACGCTTTCCTTGGACGGGGCGGTGGGCGGCAGCGTCTCCTCCATGACCTTCGCCACCTCCGTGCTGACGGAGAGCGTTCCCATTGAGGTGGACAAGGAGGTTCCGCTGGTGGTGCAGATCGCCACCACCAAGAACGAGATCAGATCCTACGACGTGAAGTATTTCGATATGCCCCGGGAGTACGACAAGCACGATTATGAGCACGTATACGCTATTACCGCTTTGTTCAGCGAGAAGTCGGTTTTTGAACTGGCGGAGAGCGCGGCCCCGGAGGGGGACAAGAACTGAGAATCTGTGCTCGCTGTCTGACGGGAAAACCTCGCCCAGCCGTGTGAATACAGGCTCTGAACACAAACAACGAACCGGGACCCGCCGCTTGGCAGATCCCGGTTTTCTATGTCTGCGGTTTTACCCCATCAGGGGAGAGGCGGTCAGCCGCCCTGCTCCAGATCGGCCACCATGGGCGGGATCTGGGAGATCATGTTGTCCATGTCCTCAAACATCGCGCTCTTGGTGGTGCCCAGGCTGCTGGCGGAGTTGATGTGGGTGACGACCTCCTGGTACTGCCCCTTGATCTGGTCGAAGTACTGGCACAGCACTTGCAGCTCCTGCTGGGACGCCTGGATCACCCCGGCGATGCCGTCCTGGACGGTGAGCGCGCCGTCCGCGGCGGAGGTGATCTGGCCGAAGCTGACCTCGGCCTGCTCCACAATGGCGGCGTTCTGGTTCAGGGTCTGCTGGGAGGCGGTGATGCTCTGGTTCAGCTCCCCGGCGCGGGACTGCACGTCGCTGACGCTGGTGTCCACCTCTCCGGCCAGGGACTTGATCTCCTCGGCCAGCTTCTTCACCTGGGCGGCCACCACCGCGAAGCCCCGGCCCTCCTGGCCCGCCCGGGCCGCCTCGATGGAGGCGTTGATGGCCAGGATATCGGTCTGCTCCACAATGGAGACAATCTTTTCCATGGAGCGTTGAATGCCCTGGATGGAGGCTTCCAGCTGCAAAAAGGTCTCCTCCATAGCCACGAAGGACTGCTGTACCTGGGCGGATACCTGCCCCAGCTCGGACATACGGTCCCTGGCCTGGTCCACCGACTGGGTGATCTCCTCCCGCACCTGGCCGAACTGGCCCGCCGTATCATTGATGCTGGAGAAGGACGCCCCCAGGTCCTGAAGCTTGGACTGGAACTGGTCGCCCTCCCGCAGCACGCTGGAGAAGGAGGCCCCCACCCGGCTCAGCTCCCAAAGGGAGGCAACCTCCTTTTTGACAAGCTCCTGCTGGTATTCCTTCAGGCTCCCCGCCACGTGAAGCACCGGGTAGAGGCTTTTTTTCTCCTGGGCAGGGGCGTTGGCCCGGTCTTTCTTTCCAAACAGCATGGCCGTTTCCTCCTTTTATTCAAAGACCACGCAGGTCATGGACTGGTTGACGAACCGATTGTTGTAGTGCTCCCCATAGCCCACAAAGCCCGCGTGATTGCCCAGGGCGGCCATATCCCGGAGGTAGTCCTGCATATAGCCCTGCTCGGAAAACAGCTTGTACCGGAACAGGCAGTTCACCGAGAAAACGGCGGAGCGGCGGGGGAAGTCCCGGCAGATCTGGGCGATGGTCTGCTGGACGATGGCCCGGTAATCCCCCAGCTCCAGCAGAATCAGCACGTCGGAGTCGTTCACCTGCCGGAAGCAGGCCAGGGCATTGCCCTGCACCTCCTTGATGGAGATGATGCAGGTGTCGTCCCCGTTGAGCTTGCCGAAGGGGTTCTGGAAGGTGCGGGTGAGGATCTCCTGGTCGGAGACGTGGAGGATGTCCTTATACACCTGCTTCGCGCTCTTGCCGTTGAGCGCGCCCAGGATATAATTGGCCCGGTCGGTGCCGGAGGCCACGAAGCGGTAGTCCCCCAGCTGGTGGTAGATGTTCTCCTTGTAGGTTTTCACCCGCCCGCCCTGGTTGCGAACGATGCCGTAGGCCACCGCGTCCTGGTACACCCGGCCGTTGGCGGCCACCCGGCCCTGATCCCCGGTGCCGCCCATCAGGGAGATGCCCCGCTTTTGCAGGGCGGTGTAGATGGTGGTGAGCACGCAGGCGTCGTTGCCCGCGCAGAAGTCGATGCAGACCGTGTCCCGGGCCGAGCCGCCCACCGTCTGGATATCCTTTTCCAGCCTCTGTATGTACTTCACCGGCATGGTGGACGCCTGTTCCAGCACGTTGGCGGCGGCGGTCACCCCGTCGGTGAAGGCGATGACGCCCACGCCCTGCTCCACCATCCCGGTCTGATAGGCCATGCCGATGCAGCCGATGCTGGGCACGCCGGGGAACCGCTGCTCCAGAGCGGCTACGTGGGCCTCAAACTGATCGTTGTTGGACAGCAGCATGAGAAATTGGGGCTGGCGCAGTCCTTGAAGGGCCTCGTCCAGGTTTCCCCGGCGGCTCATCCCAAAAAATTGCTTCATGGGTCTCCCTCCCGTAATGTCTTGGAATTCCCTCCTATCATAAAAGAAAAGAAGCGGCCTGTCAACCCAAAAACAGGGGGGAACGAGCATAAAATTGCGCCGGCGGAAAATCCTGCCGCCGCAACCTCTTGCGTCCCCGGATGGAATGTAGTACAATATGGCTGATTTCTTGATCTTCGGAAGGAGCGAACCCCATGAATTTGACGGAACAGTTTATCCTTCTCCAGGCACCCAACCCGGCGGCGGCGGAAAACGGCCGGAAGCTGTCAAAAAAGGGCAGCTTCTCCGCCCACAGCAGGACGGCGGACGATACCCTGTACTGGGCGGAGTGCGCGGGCAGCGGCAAGAATCCCTACCGGGTGTCCATCGACTTCACCAGCCAGGACGCGCCCGTCTGCCGCTGCTCCTGTCCCAGCCGGCAGTTCCCCTGCAAGCACGCCCTGGGGCTGATGTTTGAGCTTTTGGCGGCAAAGCCGTTTGAGACGGCGGAGATGCCCCAGGACATCGCCGACAAGCGGGCCAGACAGGCCGCCCGGGCGGCGAAAAAGGAGTCTGCCGCCGCAGAGCCGCCCAAGCCAAAGAAGCCCAACACCGCCGCCCGCAAGAAGAAGCTGGCCAAGCAGCTGGAGGGGCTGGACATGGCGGAGAAGATGGTGGACGAGCTGCTGTCCTCCGGCCTGGGCACCCTGGCGGGCAGCTCCGCCCAGACCTTTGACAAGCTGGCCAAGGAGCTGGGGAGCTGCTATCTCACCGGACCCCAGACGGCCTTTACCCGGATCGCCCTGGCGGTGCGGACGGTGCAGAAGGAGCCCGCCCAGGCGGACGCGGCCTATAACCAGGCCCTGCGGCTTTTGGTGGCCCTGCGCTCCACCATCAAGAAGGGCCGGGTGTTCCTGGAGGGCAAGCTGGAGGCGGGGGACTTCTCCGCCGAGGATTCCACCCTGTTTGAGGCCCTGGGCGGCGTGTGGAAGCTGGAGGAGCTGAACGCCATCGGCTCGGTGCGGGAAAACGCCAAGCTGGTGCAGCTCTCCTTTGACGTGTCCTACGACGAGGCCAAGAAGGAGCAGGTGGAGCGGGGCTGGTGGCTGGATCTGGACAGGGGGGACCTGCTCCAGACCCTGAACCTGCGGCCCCTGAAGGCCATGAAGTATGTGAAGGGGGAGGACAGCCGGTTCGACCTCATCGAGACCCCCGCCCTCTACCTCTATCCCGGCGAGGGGGACCGGCGGGCGCGGTGGGAGACGGCAACCACCCGGCCCCTGTTCCCGGAGGAGCAGGCCAAGCTGCCCACTCTGGCCCAGTCCAGTCTGGCGGCGGCGGTAAAGCTCACCAAGGGGAAGATCAAAAACACCCTGGCCCCCAAATTCCTGGCGGTGCTGGTCCCCATCGGTCGGCTGGGGAAGATTGGGGAGGAGTACCTGCTGGAGGACCCGGCGGGGGATCGGATCGTCCTGCGGGACCGCCCGGAGGACGGCCCCGGCCACGCCTGCGTGGAGCGGCTGAGTATGCTGCCCAAGCGTCTGTCGGCGGGGAGCGCGCTGTTCGGGCTGATGTTTTATGACGGACGGGACAAGGCCCTGTGCCTTCACCCCTACAGCGTGGTCACGCCGAAAAACGTGGTCCGCCTGCAATATTGAGGAGGTGCTCCGATGAATTTACAGCCTCTTTACGATGTGAAGGAGCGGCTGGAATATGCCGCCATCGCCGGGGTGTCCCTGCTGGGGGAGGATTTCCGGCTCCAGCGGGGGCTGGAGAGCCTGAAGCCCCTGGCCGCGGCCAGTCCGGTGTTCGGGAAGATCGACGCGGGGCTTGCCAAGCTGCTGTCCGCCCCGGCGGACCAGCGTCCGGGCCTGCTGCTGGACGTGCTGGCCCTGGTGGACGCGGTGGCCTACACCCAGGCGAAAACCGGGATGGATGGGGAGCTGGAGCCTCTGCCCGTGGGGAGCGGGCAGTACCGCCAGATCTCCTATGGACAGATCCAGCCCCTGCTCGCCGCCCTGACCACCACCGGCGGGGGCCGGGTGGAGGTGGTAAACTCCGCCTGGGAGCGGTGCGCCGATGATTTCCTGGACTACCGGGTACTGCCCGCCCTGGTGGGCGGCCTGGGGGACAGCTATGGCGAGATGGCGGATCTGTGCGCCCAGCTGCTGAAAAAGCTGGGATCGTCCGTGGTGCCCGTGCTGAAGAAGGGCTTCGACCCCGCCGGGAAACGGGAAATGGCCCGCCGGGTGGAGGTTCTGGCGGCGGTGGAAGGGGCGGAGGCCGCGCCCTGGCTGCGTGAGATTCTGCCCGGGGCGAAAAAGGACGTGCGGGCGGCGGTGATCCGGGCCCTGGGCGCGGACAGCGGGGACGTGTCCCTTCTGCTGGAGCTGGTCAAGGCCGAGCGGGGGGACAGCCGGGACGCCGCGCTGGAGGCCCTGGCCCGGCAGGACGGGGCGGAGGTCCGGGCCTTCTGGGAGAAGGAGCTCACGGCCCACAGCCAGTCGGTGAAGTTTCTGGAGCCCTCCAACGCGGACTGGGCCGTTGAGCTGGTGACCGCCGGACTGCGCCAGCGGTTGGAGAAATTTCTGGACGGGGAGAAGCGGCCCGCCTACGAGGACGGCACGGATCTCACCGCCTGGTGCTGGAGCCTGGGGCACAAGGACGCTCCGGCGACGCTGGACTTCTGGCGGTGGGCGGACAGCCGCATGGAGGAGATCGACCGGATCGAGGACGAGAAGAACCACCCGTGCTTCTTCGGGGTGAAGCTCACCGACCGGTTGCTGGACATCATGCGCCACACCGGGCCGGGGCCGCTGCGGGACTACTGCCTGACCCTGTTCGACCGCCGCCCGGAGATGACCCGGTATCTGCACATCAGCTTTCAGGCGGCCCTGCTGTCCCTGCCCGCGGCGGAGGTCTATGACAAGTACGGCTCATACATCCTGACGAAAAAGCCCCTGCTGGATAAGGATCGCAAGGAGACGCTGAACAACGTCATGTTGCGGGCACTGAACGATCTGTACTGGAACAACAGGCAGGGCCGTCACGTCATTGTGGCGGGCCAGCCCGCCGCCCAGTCCCTGGATGCCCGGTGGATCGAGCGGCTGGTCCACGCGGCCTGTAAGCCCAACATGGGGCACTACTACCCCTTCGGCGGCGGGGACGAGGTGGACGGCTTTGACAAGAATCTGGCGGAGCTTGCCAACCCCAACGACCCGGAGCAGTGCGCCCAGCTTGTCCCCTACCTCCGCCGGCGCATGGTGGAGACGGGGAGCTGGTACAGCTACAGCCAGTACCTGCTGCGGCTCGGCGGAAGCCCCAAGGGTGTGCTGGGCGAGGCTATGAAGAAGGGCAAGCCCGCGGCCATCTATTACGTCTGGTTTGTGCTGAACGAGGCATACAAGGTGCTACCCGCCGCCGAGGTGGCGGAGCTGTGCCGGGAGGGGTTGGACGCCAAGCAGATCCGTTCCCAGGGCCGGGAAGCGGCCATGGCGGAGCTGGCCCTGCCCTGGACGATAGAGCAGCTCAAAGCCGGGAGGCCCTTCCCGGAGTGGGACGAGTGGAACAAAATGCGGCCTTAATGGGAGGAAACGAAGATGGCAGACAAAAACGTACAGCGTCTCCCGGCGGAGGAGCTTTACCAGACTGAGCTGGACGCGCTGATCTCGGCGGAGACGGAGCCTGTCCCCACGGGCTGGCGGATGTCCCCCCGGTCGGTGCTGACTTACCTGACGGGGAACGCCAAGGTCAAAGGGGTGGAGATCACCCCCAAATACATGGGAAACAAGCGGCTGGTGGAGATCGCCATCGCCACGCTGGTGACAGACCGGGCCCTGCTGCTCATCGGGGAGCCTGGAACGGCAAAGTCCTGGCTGTCGGAGCATCTGTCCGCCGCCGTCAACGGGGACTCCACCAAGGTGGTGCAGGGCACGGCGGGCACCACCGAGGAGCACATCCGCTACTCCTGGAACTACGCCATGCTCATCGCCCGGGGCCCCTGCCCGGAGGCCATGGTGAAAAGCCCGGTGTACCGGGCCATGGAGACGGGCTCCATCGCCCGGGTGGAGGAGATCTCCCGCTGTGCCAGCGAGGTGCAGGACGCGCTGATCTCCATCCTGTCGGAGAAACGGCTCTCCGTCCCCGAGCTGGGGCTGGAGGCGCCCGCCGCCAAGGGCTTCTCCGTCATTGCCACTGCCAACACCCGGGACAAGGGCGTCAACGATATGTCGGCGGCGTTGAAGCGGCGGTTCAACATCGTGGTCCTGCCCACGCCGTCCGACATGGAGACGGAGCTGGACATTGTGCGCACCCGGGTGGCCCAGCTGTCCAGCGGGCTTGACCTGAACGCCCGCCAGCCCGGGGAGGACACGGTGGAAAAGGTGGTCACCATCTTCCGGGAGCTGCGGGCCGGGGCCACCCTGGACGGCAAGCAGAAGCTGAAAACCACCTCCGGGGTGCTGTCCACCGCCGAGGCCATCTCCCTGCTGGCCAACTCCATGGCCCTGGCCGGGAGCTTCGGGGACGGGCGGATCTCCGACGGGGATCTGGCCGCCGCCCTGCAGGGCGCGGTGGTGAAGGACGAGGAGCACGACAAGGTGACCTGGAAGGAGTACCTGGAGAACGTGATGAAGAAGCGGGGGCATGAGTGGCTGCCGCTGTACCGCGCCTGCCGGGAGCTGAACGGGTGATGAGCGGCCCGATCTTGTTTGGCGTGCGCCACCTGTCCCCGGCGGCGGCCTTCCGGGTGCGGAGGGCGTTGGACGAGGCCCAGCCGGAGCTGGTGCTGGTGGAGGGCCCCAGCGACCTCAACGGGCAGATGGAGTGGCTGTGCCACCCGTCCACCCAGTTTCCGGCGGCGGTGCTGGCCTACACCAAGGAGCCTCCGGTGCGGACGGTTTTGTGGCCCTTCGCCGTCTACTCGCCGGAGGTGCAGGCCATTTTGTGGGCCAATGAGCACGGGGTGGAGTGCCGCTTTATGGATCTGCCCTCGTCCGTGTTCTTGGCCTTTGCGGAGGCGGCGGCAAAGCGGGACGAGCCGCCGGAGGGAGACGGGGAGGAGCGGCAGGAGGAGCCGATCACCACCGAGAGCGTCTACAAGCGGCTGGAAACCCTCACCGGGGAGGATCACGACACCTTCTGGGAGCGGAATTTTGAGCAGCTGGGGGAGCGGGAGGATTTCCAGGCCGTCAACAACACCTTTGGATGGCAGCTCCGGGCGGCCACCATGGAGAGCGGGCGGGACATGGCGGAGACGGTGGTGCGGGAGGCGTATATGAAGCGGGTGATCACCCAAGCCACCGCCTCCGGCATTTCCCCGGAAAAGATTTTCTGCGTGTGCGGCTCCTTCCACGTGGCGGGGCTGGAGGAGAACCAGCCCATGACCGAGGAAGAGGAAAACGCCCTGCCCAGGGCGGACTGCTGCGCCACGCTGATGCCCTATTCCTACTACCGGCTGTCCTCCCGCTCCGGCTACGGAGCGGGGAACAGGGCCCCGGCCTACTTCGAGCTGCTGTGGGACGCGCTCAACGGGGCCGGGGTGGGAGAGGGGGTGTACCTCTACCTGACGCGCCTTGCCGCCGCCCACCGAAAGGCGGGGAACCTGGTGTCCTCCGCCGAGGTGATCGAGGCGGTGCGGCTGGCGGACACCCTTGCGTTCATGCGGGGGAGCAAGTATCCCGCCTTGACAGATCTGCGGGACGCCAGCGTCACCACAATGGGCCATGGCAGCTTTTCCGAGCTGTCCATCGCGGCGGCGGACACGGAGATCGGCAGGAAAATCGGCTTCCTCCCGGAGGGGGTGGCCCGCACCAGCGTACAGGAGGACTTCTACCGCCAGCTCAAGGCCCTGCGGCTGGAGAAGTTCCGCACCGTGGAATTGCAGCGGCTCGACCTGGACTTGAGGGAAAAGCTGAACGTGAAGTCGGAGGCGGCGGCACTGGGGGATCTGCGGCGGTCGTTTTTCCTCCACCGCCTGCGGGTGCTGGGGGTTCATTTTGCCAATCTTCTGCCCTCCCGGCAGGACGGGGCCAACTGGGGGGAGTATTGGGAGCTGCGCTGGACTCCCGAGGCGGAGATCGAGATCGTGGAGTCCGCCCTCATGGGGGATACGATTGAAGGGGCGGCGGCCTTCGCCCTGAAGGAGCGGGCGGACAACAGCTCCTCCATCGCCCAGGCGGCGGCCATCTTCCAGGACGCCTTTTTGTGCGGTATGCCCGCGGCTGCGGCCCACGCGCTGTCAGTCTTGCAGGGGCTGAGCGTGGACTCCGCCGCTGTCTCAGAGGTGGCGGAGACGGCCTCCCGGCTGTCCCTGGTGGTGCGGTACGGCGATCTGCGGCGGTTCGACCCGGCCCCGGTGGTGCCGCTGATCAAGCAGCTCTATTTGCGGGCCTGCCTGACGCTGGCGGACGCCTGTGTGTGTGACGCCAAGTCTGTGCCCGCTGTTACCCAGGCAATGGACAGGTTAAACGCTTTACAGCTTAACCACGAATTTTTGGAGGAGGGCCGCTGGCTGGAGCTGCTGGCAGATATTTCCGACCGGGACGATCTCAACACCCGGTGCTCCGGCTTCGCCATGGCCATCCTGCTGGAGCGGGGAAAGGCGGACGAAGCCCTTCTCTCCCGGGAGGTGGCCCGGCGGCTGTCCCCCGGGGTGCCCGCCGACCTGGGCGCGGGGTGGTTCGAGGGGCTGGCGGGCAAGAACCGCTACGCCCTCATCGCCCGGCTGAGCCTTTGGCGGCAGCTGGACGAATACCTGAGCGGACTGGACGATGAGACCTTCCGGCGGGCGTTGGTGTTCCTGCGGCGGGCCTTTGCGGATTTTTCCCCCAATGAGAAAAATGACATCGCGGAAAACCTGGGGGAGATCTGGGGCGTCAACACCCGGCAGGCGGCAGAGCTGCTCATGAACGACGTGACCGAGACGGAGCAGGCGGTGCTGGACAGCCTGGACGAGTTCGATTTTGATGACATTTAGGGGGTGGAGCGCAATGGCGCAAACCGAGCAGCTTTCCCGCTGGCGGCTGATTTTAGGGGCCGAGACGGAGGATTCCTTTACCGGAATGGGGGGCGGCGCGCTGTCCCAAGAGGAGCTTCTCATGGATGGGGCGTTGTCCGCCATTTACGGCGGGCCGGGGGAGGGGTTCGGCGGCGGGCCACCCTCCGGCGGGGCGGGGAAGGGGCCGTCCTCCCCGGTGATCTCCAAGTGGCTGGGGGATCTGCGCTCCCTGTTCGACCCGGAAATGGTGGCGGTGGTACAGAATGACGCCATTGAGCGCAAGGGCCTGAAGCAACTTTTGCTGGAGCCGGAGCTGCTGGAGGGGCTGGAGCCTGATCTGAATCTGGCGTCCACTCTGCTGATGCTCAAGGATCAGATCCCCAAGAAGTCCAAGGAGTCCGCCCGGAAATTCATCCGCAGAATTGTGGAGGAGATCAACCGGATGCTGGAAAATGATGTACGCAGAGCGGTGACGGCGGCGTTGAACCGCCGGGCCCATTCGCCCCTGCCGTCCGCGGCGGCCATTGATTTCCCCTGCACCATCCGGCGGAACCTGCAAAACTACAATCCTGAGCTGAAGGCCGTCATTCCGGACCGGGTGTGGTTTTTCGACCGCTCCAGCAAGGTGAACCGCTGGCACGTCATCCTGGACATTGACCAGAGCGGCTCCATGGGGCAGTCTATCATTTACTCGTCTGTCATGGCCTGCGTGCTGGCCTCTATGTCGGCGGTGAAAACCAGCGTGGTGGCCTTCGACACCCAGATCATGGACCTCACCCCCCTGTGCGCCGACCCGGTAGATCTGCTGTTCGGCTTTCAGATGGGGGGCGGCACCGATATCGCCAAGTCCATCGCCTACTGCCAGGGGCTGATTGAATCCCCGGCGAAAACCCTGTTTTTCCTCATCTCCGATCTGTACGAGGGGGGAAACCGGGCGGCCCTGCTGCGCCGGGTGGAGGAGCTGAAAAGCTCCGGGGTGAACGTGGTGGTGCTGCTGGCCATCGCCGACGGCGGCAAGCCCTTCTACGACCCGGAGACCGCCCGGCGGATTTCCGCCATGGGCATCCCCTGCTTCGCCTGCGCCCCGGAACGTCTGCCCGAGCTGCTGGAACGGACGTTGAAGGGCCAGAGCCTGGACGGGCTGGCGGCAAACGCAAAACAGTAAACGCAAGGAGAGAAACGCATGGAAGCGAATCTGAACTGGCTGACCGACCCTGCCGTGTTCCAAATCAACCGCCTGGACGCCCATTCCGACCACGTGTGCTATGCCTCTGCGGAGGAAGCGGAGCGGGGGGAAAGCTCCCTGCGGCAGTCCCTGGACGGGGCGTGGCGGTTCGCGTGGAGCCGCAACCCCGCCTCCCGCCCCGCGGATTTCTGGCGGGAGGACTTTGACGATTCCGGCTTTGGGACGATCCTGGTGCCCGGACACATGGAAACCCAGGGGTACGGGCAGATCCAGTATATCAACGCCCTCTACCCCTGGGATGGGCGGGCGGAGCTGCGGCCCCCGGAGATGGACTGGGAGGACTGCCCCGTGGGCAGCTACGTCCGGGAATTTGACCTGGACCCCGGTTTGCGGGGGAAACGGGTGTGCGTCAGCTTCCAGGGGGCGGAACAGGCCGTTTACGTGTGGCTCAACGGGCAGTTTGTGGGCTACGCCGAGGACAGCTTCACGCCCTCCGACTTCGATTTGTCGCCCTGTGTGCGGGAGACGGGGAACCGCCTGTGCGTGGAGGTCTACAAGCGTTCCAGCGCGGCCTGGATTGAGGATCAGGACTTTTTCCGGTTCAGCGGTATCTTCCGCCCGGTGTTCCTGTACGCCAAGCCTGCCGTCCACCTGGAGGATGTGTGGTTCCAGGCGGGGCTGGAGGAGGACAATGCCACCGGAACCCTGTCCATCCGGCTGGCGCAGGAGAGCGGGCAGGCAGAGGCCCGCGTCTCCTGTACCATCACCTACGGGGCGGGGGAGACGCTGTTTGACGGCCCCCTGAAGCTGCGCCGGGAGGGGCGGTATCTGTACAGCCAGCCCTTCCGCTTTGAGAACATCCGCCCTTGGAGCCATGAGCATCCGGAGCTGTACCGGGTGACTCTGACCCTGGCCGCCCCGGACGGGACGGTGTGGGAGGTGGTGCCCTACGACATCGGCTTTCGGCGGTTTGAGCGGAAGGACGGTCTGCTTCTGCTCAACGGAGAGCGGCTGGTGCTCAACGGCGTCAACCGCCACGAGTGGAACCCGGACACCGGGCGGGCCATCGGCATGGCGGACATGGCCGCCGCCATGGACACCTTCAAACGGAACCACATCAACGCGGTGCGCACCAGCCACTACCCCAACCAGACCCCCTGGTATCACCTGTGCGACCAGAACGGCGTCTATGTGATGGACGAGGCCAATCTGGAGAGCCACGGCTCCTGGCAGAAGCTGGAGGCCATCGAGCCCTCCTGGAATGTGCCGGGGAGCCGCCCGGAGTGGCGGGAGTGTGTGGTGGACCGGGCCAGATCCATGTTTGAGCGGGACAAGAACCATGTGTCCATCCTGTTCTGGTCCTGCGGGAACGAGTCCTACGCCGGGACCTGTATCCAGGCCATGGCGGACTTCTTTCGGGAGCACGACCCCAGTCGGGCAGTCCACTACGAGGGGACGTTCAACTGTCCCGGCTTCGACGGCATCTCTGACGTGGAGAGCCGGATGTACGCTCCGCCGGAGGCCATCCGGGAATACCTGCAAAACGATCCGAAAAAGCCCTTTATTTTATGCGAATATATGCACGATATGGGCAACTCCCTGGGGGGCATGGAGAGCTATATCCGCCTGGGGGAGGAGTTCCCCATGTACCAGGGGGGCTTCATCTGGGACTACATGGATCAGGCCCTGTGGCGCACAAATTGCAACGGGGAGCGGGTCTTAGGCTACGGCGGCGACTTTGGGGAGCGGCAGACGGACTACGCCTTCAGCGGCAATGGCATCGTGTTTGCAGACGGCACGGAGAAGCCCGCCATGCAGGAGGTGCGGTACTGGTATTCCACCCCGGTGGAGCGGGCAAAGCAGGACGCGGCGGGAGAAAGGGCGGCGAAGGCCCTGGCCCTGCCCGCGCACAAAGGGGAAAAAGGCCCTCTGGACATCGTCCACGGGGACGGGGCATTGGGTGTAAAGGGAAAAGGCTTCCAGGTGCTGTTCTCCTATGCCGAGGGCGGCCCGGTGTCCCTGCGGGCCGGGGGCCGGGAGTGGCTGTGGCGGGCCCCCCGTCCGGCCTACTGGCGCGCGCCCACGGAAAACGACCTGGGGTGCGGCTTTGCCGTCCAAAGCTCCCTCTGGTCGGCGGCGGACGCATGGCAGGTGTGCCGGGGGTGGGAAATTTTGGCCAACGGCCCGGAGGCCGTCTCCATCCGCTACACCTACACGGCCCCCGCCATGCCGGGGCTGAGCACGGAGGTCACCTACACCGTGGACGATACAGGTCTGCTGACCGTGGAGGCCCGGTATCACGGCGGGGCGGGACGGCCCGGGCTGCCCCTGTTCGGCCTGCGGTTCGAGACGCCGGAGCCGTTGGAGCGGGTGGAGTGGCTGGGCCTGTCCGGGGAGACCTACCCCGACCGGAAGAAGGGCGGCGTGTTCGGCTGGCACCGGGAGGCTCCCCACATCCCCGCCTATCTGGTGCCCCAGGAGTGCGGCTGCCATGTGGATACCCACGCCGCCGTTCTGCGGGGGCTGGACGGCGGGAGGCTGACGCTGGAGATGGACGGGGAGCCGTTTGCCTTCTCCGCCGTCCCCTACCCCCCCCGGCAGCTGGAGCAGGCCGCCCATGTGGAGGAGCTGCCCCGGCCTGTGCGCACGGTGGTGACGGTGTGCGGGGCCATGCGGGGGGTGGGCGGCATCGACAGCTGGCGCACCGATGTGGAGGAGGCGTACTGGGTCAGCGGGGAGGAGGATCACCGGCTGTCCTTCCAAATCCGGCTGAAATGAGGGGGACAGGACAGGAAAACCGGACAAGAACCCCCGCAGCATAGAATTTCGCAGAGGAAAAAGCCCCCGGATCGTCCGTTGGAACGATCCGGGGGCTTTTTGCAAACCTTAGTCCGCTTTAAGGACAAAGATGTGGGAGTCAAAGTCGCGGGAGGGACGCTGTCCGTCCCGGCACTCCCCAGCGGAGCTGTCGGTGGTGACCAGCCCCACCTCCATCAGCTCGTCGCCGTAGTGGGCGGAGGTCCCGTCCACTGTGTAGCACAGCGCGGGGTCCAGCCCCCGCAGGCGCAGGCGGCGGAAGGGGCCGTTTACCTCGTTAAGGGTCTTGTACCAGCCCACCAGGGCGGTGCGGCGATCGGGGCTGACTGCCATCCAGGCGGTGTAATTCCCCTGGAAGGGGGACAGGAGGCGGTAGAAATCGCCGAACTGGATCACGTCCCGGTGCTCCTTCATAAAGGCGATCTGGGCCCGCACCTGCTCCCGTTCCTCGCTGGTCAGGCGGTTCAAATCCAGCTCGTAGCCGAAGGTGCCGAAATAGGCCACATTGGCCCGGGTGGACAGGGGCGTGGCACGGTTTACCTGGTGGTTGGGCACGGCGGAGACATGAGCACCCATGGACACCACCGGGTAGCAGAAGGAGGTGCCGTACTGGATTTTGAGCCGTTCGGCGGCGTCGGAGTCGTCGGAGGTCCAGGCCTGGGGGGCATAGTAGAGCATACCGGGGTCGAACCGCCCGCCGCCGGAGGCGCAGGACTCGAACAGCACATGGGGGAAGGCGGAGGTCAGCCGCTCATAGAGATCGTACACGCCCAGAATATAGCGGTGGAACACCTCCCCCTGACGGTCGGGAGGGAGGGCGGCGGAGTAGGCCTCGGTGATGGAGCGGTTCATGTCCCATTTGACATAGGACACCTTGGCCCCGGACAGGATGTCCGCCATCATGGCGTGGACGCGGTCCACCACCTCGGGCCGGGAGAAGTCCAGCACAAACTGGTTCCGGCCGTGGGAGGGGGTGCGGCCCGGGGTCTGGAGAAGCCAGTCCGGGTGGGCGCGGTACAGGTCGGAGTCCCGGTTCACCATCTCCGGCTCGAACCACAGGCCGAACCTCATGCCCAGTGCCTCAATGCGCTCGGCCAGCCCCGGGATCCCCTGGGGCAAAAGCTCCGGGTTGGCGATCCAGTCCCCCAGCCCCGCGCGGTCGCTGCGGCGCGCGCCGAACCAGCCGTCGTCCAGTACGAACAGCTCCACGCCGTCCCGCTTGGCGGCCTGGGCGATGGACACCAGCTTGTCCTCGTCAAAGTTGAAATAGGTGGCCTCCCAGTTGTTGATGAGGATGGGCCGGGGCCTGTCCCGCCATTCGCCCCGGGCCAGACGGCTGCGGTAAAGGGTGTGGAAGGTGCGGCTCATGGCCCCCATGCCCTGGTGGGAGTAGACCGCCACCGCCTCCGGGGTCTGGAAGCCCTGGCCGGGTTCCAGCTTCCAGTCGAAGCCGAAGGGGTTGATGCCGAGGGTGATCCGGGTGGTGTCCCAGGTGTCCACCTCGGCCTGGGCCAGGAAATTGCCGGAGTAGACCAGGGAAAAGCCCAGAACCTCCCCCTGATCCTCATCCGTCCCCGGGCGGCGGAGCATGACGAAGGGGTTGTGGTTGTGGGAGGAATGGCCCCGGAGGGACTCCACCGACTGTACGCCCTGCTCCAGCTTCCGCACCTTGAGGTACCGCTCCCGGCCCCAGGCCCCGGAGAAGTGAAGCAGCTCGTACTCCATGTCCGGCAGATCCAGGGACAGGCTCATGGCGTGGGTGAGGTGAAGCTCCAGCCCGCCCTCGTTGACGATCCGGGCGGAGCGGGCCAGGGCGGGGTGGCTGGCAAAGAGGGTATAGTTGAGGTAGACGGAGACATTGAGCAGCTCATCCCGGAGCCGGATGGTGAGGGTTTCGGCCTCGCTGTCCTGCTCGCAGTAGGTGGCGGGCAGGCCCTTCAGGGCGGGCTTTCCGGGCGCGACGGTGTGGGAGTGGTAGACGAAGCTGGTGATCCGGCTGCCGTTGGGCTGGCGCAGCTCCACGGCGGGGCGGCGGAAGTCGGTGGAGCCGTGGGAGGGGTACTCCTGGCGGCAGTGCTCCAGGGAGAAACAAGGGTTTCCCTCAAAGACGCAGGAGGACATGGGGCGGCTGGCAAACTCCAGCAGGTGGTCGAAATTCTCCCGGTCCCGGATGGCCCTGCCAAAGTAGAGCTGGCCCAGGGTCCCGTTGGGCAGTACCTTCATCAGATAGCTGATCCGGCCGTTGGTGAGGTGGAAGGTCTGGCTTTTCTCGTGGTAAAAAACGCTCATGGGATAGCCTCCTTGGCGGTTCTTAGTGCGGGCAGTCCAACAGGGCGGGGCCGGGTGTCTGCCGCTCCATATTATAATGCGCGAAGCGGAGAAAGGATAGAGAAACCTGCTATCAAAAGCGATGAAAAATCGGGGGTGGAGCGGAAAAATTTTGGGAGGTTGGAGCAGGGAGACTGTGATATAATGGAAAAAACGCCTGAGACAAGGCGGCGAGGGGAAAGGGATGGGATCGGTATGGCAATCGAGGCAGTCAAGAAGTATTTTGAATCGTGGGGCATGGCGGACCGGGTGCGGGAGTTCGACGTATCCAGCGCGATGGTGGAGCTGGCGGCCCAGGCGTTGGGGTGCCAGCCCTGCCGGATCGCGAAAACGCTGTCCTTCCTGGTGGACGGGCAGGCGGTTCTGATCGTGGCCGCTGGGGACGCCAAGATCGACAACCCCAAATACAAGGCCCGGTTCGGCACCAAGGCGAAGATGCTCAGCCCCGGCGAGGTGGAGGAGCTGGTGGGCCACGCGGTGGGCGGCGTGTGCCCCTTCGGGATCAAGGACGGGGTGAAGGTCTATCTGGACGAGTCGCTGAAACGGTTTGAGACGGTGTTTCCCGCCTGCGGCAGCGGGAACAGTGCCATCGAGCTGTCCATCGGGGAGCTGGAGCGGCACTCCGGTTATACGGCCTGGGTGGACGTGTGCAAGGGCTGGAACGGCTGACGGAACACAGGAAAACGTGGCAGACGGCCTTGCCGTCTGCCACGTTTTTGTCCGAAAAGGGATGTTTGGCTAAGCTGGCAGCTCCGAAAAGCCTTTGCTGAGCGGGCGGATCAAGTTCCACCTGCCGGACGGTCAGCGGCTGGCCTTCCGCTGGGCTTTCTTGCGGAGCAGCTCCTCCCGGGCCAGCTGGGCGGCGGCCAGAATGTCCTCATGCCGCACGGTATAGCGGCGGTTGACGGACAGCTTGCTGTACCGGCTGCGGAAGCGGCGGCTGTACCGCTCCAGCTGGGCGATCTCCGCACTGTACCGCTGGCGCAGGGCGGCGGATTTGTCCTCCAGCATATCGGACAGCTCCGCCTTGCCCAGGGAGAGCTGGACCTGGAGCTCCTTCCCCAGGGTGGTGACGCCCACCACCAGCCGGGACACCAGGGCCAGATGCCGGATGGTGAGCACCGCGTCCACAATCAGCACCACCAGCAGGGAGCTGCCCAGGGCGTATTTCAGCACCGGGGGGATGCGGGTGAACAGCTCCTCCACCGGAGGGTGGATATAGAAGATCACCAGATAGGACAGCACGCCCCACACCAGAGCCACCCACAGGCAGATCCGGCCCTTGAGGTTGAAGCGGAAATGGGAGTAGTCCCAGTATTTCACGTGGGTGGTGGTCTCCAGCAGCCAGGCCACGAAATATTCCCAGCTGCTCATCACCACCACAGCCACCACGTAAAACAACAACAAATTCTGTTTCAGCGGGGTAAAGAACAGGATCATCAACAGTACGCCCGCGCCGTAGATGGGGCAGATAGGGCCGTACAGAAAGCCCCGGGGAACCAGGCGGCGTTCGCAGATGGAGCAGTAACAGGTCTCCATCACCCAGCCCAGAAAAGAGTAGAAGATGAAGTAGAGGAACAGGTCAGTGACGGCGTAGCCCAGGATGGTCAAACAAGCTCCCTCCTAATTCTGCTCGGCGAGCAGAACGCCGAGAATCCCATTGTATATCCGGTCGGGGTGCTGGAGAAACTGCTGTGCGACGCGCTGGCCCTCCTCCTCGGAGGGGGCCAGCAGGGTGAGGGAGAACAGGCTGCCCTGGTCGTCGTCCATGGCCAGGCGCACGTCGAAGCCCTGGGGCTGTGCCAGCACCTCCGCCCGCACCTGGGCCTTGCGTTTCAGGGCCTGGTTCAGCGGGGCCATGCGCTGGTCGCAGCGGCGGCGCACCACGGGAGACAGGCTGCTCTCCCCGGCGGCGCAGGTGCGGCGGCCCTTTTCGGTGATGGAGTAAAACTCCCCGTCCTGGGCGATATGGCCGCTGTCCAGCAGCTCGGCGGCGGCTTCGGCAAATTGGAAATAGTCCACGCCGCTGTCGCACATGGACAGGTCGGTGAGGGTGGCGAAGTCGATGGCGGCGGCGGCGCGGTCCAGAATATACAGCACCAGCAGCTTGATGTCCAGTTTGTCATGGATAAACCCGGCCATATGAACCAGCTCCTCTCCCGGCCAAGGCGCGGCGGATTTCATGTATCCGCGCAGGAGATATTATATCCGATTCCGGCAGGAAAGACAAGAATAATTTGCCTGTCGATCAGCCGCGGGTGACAAGGGCCTGGTAAAGCTGCACCAGATAGGCCCAGGTGGAGCGGTCCAGCACGCCGGTGGCGGGCAGGCCCGCCAGCTTTTGGATGACCCGGATGTTGGCGGGGGTCTCGCCGTCATTGCAGCTGCTCAGCTTGCAGGGGGAGAAGTTGGACATCACCTTACTGAGGGAGACGAACATGGCCTGGACAATCAGCACCGGGGGGCACTCCTGGCCCTCGACGGCGGTATAGGTGCCGCAGGGGAGGACGTTCAGCGGGGGCGGAAAGCCGTACTGCTGCTCGGCCTTGAAATAGGCGTCCCGGATGGCGTTCCAGGTGCCCAGATCCACCACCCCGGTCACCGGGGGATGGTACTCCCGCTGGAACACCATGACGGCCTCCAGGGTGCGCTCGCCGAAGATGCCGTCCACCGTCAGCCGGATCAGCTTTGGATTGTGTATGGCCAGCTGGTTCAGCATATATTGCAGGGATCGGACGGGCTGGCCTGTCATCTCCGATCCGCTTGCCGCCGGGTTGTTCATAGGGGGAATCCTTCCTTTCATGCGTTAGAGTTTCCAAAGGTGAGGTTGTAGCCGGGGAACTGGCCCGCGGCCACGGAGCTCTCAATGTCCCGCGCGCTGGTGGGCAGGTTTGCTCCGGCCAGGGCGGTGCGGGCGATGCCCAGGTACTCGTCGTACAGCCGCTGCCAGGTCTGCTGATCCACCACGCCGATGGAGGGCAGGCCCAGGCGGGTCTGGGCGGCCTCCACAGCATCCCGGGTGCGGGGGCCGAAAATGCCGTCGATGGCCAGGGGCGGCACGCCGGAATTGAACTGCGCGATGATGGAGATGAAGTACTGCAGGGCGGACACGGCAAGGCCGGTGCTGCCCTCCCGGAGGGTGACTCCGGCGGAGGGGCCCTGCACCTGGGTGAAGGGCTGGCCCTCGCTGACCAGCTCGGACAGGCGGGAGACCGCCCCGTAGAGGGACACCAGCTTATACCAGGTGCCCTGGCCCACAATGCCGTCGGGGGTGAGGTTGAAAATGGACTGGAATTTTTTCACCGCCGCCTCGGTCTGGGAGCCGAACACGCCGTCCACCGGGCTGATGCGGGGGATGGCGGGGTAGTTCTGCCCGATCCGGTTGAGCATGACTTGGAGCACGGTGACATAGTTGCCGGAGGAGCCGTTTTGCAGAGGATAGCCGGGGTAGGAGTAGGTGATGTCCCGGATGGGGGCGTTGGTCACCAGCTCGATGTTATCGCCGTAGTAGTGGCGCAGAATGTCCAGGGTGGAGCTGCCCTGCCGGGCCAGCCGTTCGCTGCCCCATTGGGACAGGCCGTCGCAGGTGACGGTGGTGCCGTTGCAGAATTTGGCGGCCAGGGGTTCCACGAAGCCCTGCCGCCGGATGTAGGTGTTGAACAGCTCATCCACCAATTTGTCCACGTTTTCAAAGGTACTGCGGCCTTTGATAAACTTCTGATCGTTTATGGTAGATCCGGTGATGTCGAAGTCATAGCCCCGGCTGGGGTAGTATTCCGTGTAGATCCGGTTGAGGGCAAAGGAGATCTGGGCCAGGATGTTGGCCCGCAGCGCGGCCTCGGGCCAGGTGGGGTAGATTTCGCTGGAGGCCACGTTTTTGATGTAGTCGATGAAGGGAACCGTCACGTTTTCCGCCCACTGGTTGGCGGGTCCGGTGTGGACGGTGATGGTCTGGGGTATGTAGGGCGTGACTGTGATAGGCATAGGAACCTCCTTGCTGAACGCCGCTCACAGCGGCTGGGGTGTGACAACCACCGGGCTGGCGGCGTCACCGTCCCCGTTGGCCGGCTGGGGCAGGGGCATCAGGGGCACGTTCTGCACCGTCTCCACTCCGGGGAACACCTGAAGCTGCTCAAAGGTGGCCAAGTAATAGTCCGGATGCTCCACCACCAGGGCATAGTCGGAGAAGGGGGCGGCCCCGCCGGGTTCCTCGCTGAGGGAGGGATCGGGGGCGGCCAGCTGGACGGGCTTGGTGGTGCCGCTGCTGTCGGTGGTCTGAATGGAGAGCACGTTCCGGCGGCCGTCCTCACTGGGGCCGGAGATGATCACGGTGGCTCCCGGGACGGGAAGCTGGGCCTGGGAGGTAAACGCGCGGACGGTTAAAGATCCGGTCTGGGGCATGGACAACTCCTCCTTTTGGGGATTGGGGAAGCCTGCCATAGGCGGGCCGTGTCCTGGGGCAGGCCCGGGCTTCCTTGCTTCAGCCTATGCGGAGGAGGGGAAAGGGTGCGGCTTTTCAGAAAAAAACAGGGGATATCCCCGTTGAGATGGAAAATCAGCAAAATTTTTCTGCTTTTAATTTATCCGCCCCGGCACATAATGAAGGTCGGGGAAAGTGAAAAAAAGCAGGAGGCATAACGATGAAACAGAGAAGGTTTGCTTTGGCAATGGCCCTTGTGTTTGTGCTGGCCCTGGCGGGCTGTTCCGCCAACCGGGAGGAAAGCTCCGCACCGGTGGAGCCCACCGACCATATCTCCGGCGGCGGTGTCCAGAACACGCCGGGCATGGGCGGGGCGGATCACAGCCCCGGCATGAACAGCGGGGACAGCGGCAACGATGCCATGGAGGGCGGCGGAGCCGGGGGCACCAATGATCAGAACAATGACGGCCTGCCCGACGGCTCCGCCGGAACCGGCGGCCAGGGCGGGGACAGTGTGATGGACGACATCGGCGACGCCGCGGGGGATCTGGCCCGGGGCGCGGGCGACGCAGTCCGCGATGCTGGGGACGCCATCGGCGACGCGGCCCGCGACGTTGGCCGGGCGGTGCGCTGAACGAAATCAGGGCGGCCGGGAGTACCCGGCCGCCCTGGCGTATTCTGTTACAGCTCCAAGCCGATGTATTGTTCCAGCGTGTCGGGCTGGCCGTCCGCTGGGGCGAAGCCGTGGGAAAGGCAGAAACTTCGGAGCCGCTGAAATTCCGGCGGGCAGGACAGCCGCAGGGTCTGCCGCCCCATGGCCCGGTAGGTGCACACCGCATGGCCCAAAAGCTGAACCGCCAGCCCTTTGCCCTGGAACTCCGGGGCCATCCACAGCAGGGTGATCCAGCCCGCGCCCTGATCCGCCTCCTTGGCCCGGTCCATCTGGAGCACCCCGGCGGGACGCTCCCCCAGCAGGGACAGCAGGAGGCTGTCCGGCTCCCCCAGCAGGAAATTGTAGGGCTGTATGCCGGCCTCTGTGCAGGCGTTGAGATAAAGCTCCTCCTCCTGGGGCAGGATCAGGGAGCGGTGGCGCAGGGCGTTGCGCTCCATACCGGGGATACCGGAGGCGGCATTGGACTGGGCGGCGGGATACCGCCACTGCTCAGAGGAGCCAAGGTGGCTGTCGTCGTTATAATACTCCACCTGAAATGTGCCGTTTTCCGCCATCAGCTTGGCCACTCCGGTGTTGTTGGACAGGGGAATCCGGCTCATGTCGGCGGCGTCCATGCCCAGGAAGGCGGACAGCGCGGCCCGGATGGCGCAGCCGTGGGACGCCACCGCCACCGTCTGCCCCGGGTGGGCGGCGGCGATGCGGGTCAGGGAGGCGGTCATCCGCTGGCGCACATGGGGGAAGGTCTCGCTGCCCTCAACCTGCCAGCCGGGGTCGCAGGCCAGAAAATCCGCCAGGCTGTCCCGGTGCTCGTGGAGAAGCTGGCCCCAGGGCACGTCCTCCCAGACGCCCGCGCCGATCTCCCGCAGGCCGGGATCCACCCGCAGGGTGAGCCCTCGGGGGCGGGAGACGGCCCCGGCGGTGGCCATGGCCCGGTAGAGGTCGCTGGAGTACGCCGCGTCAAAGTGGACGCCCTCGAACCGCTTTTCCAGGGCTTTGGCCTGCTCCCGGCCCTTCTGGGTGAGCAGGCCGTTGTGCCAGCTGTGACAGCGGCGGTAGAGATTGCCCTCCGCCTGCCCGTGGCGGATGAGATAGATGGTGGTCATGGCGGGTCTCCTTTCTGCGCTGTTACCAGGGCCGGACGCCGCCGGAAAGCTCCCGCACAGCGGACAGGCCCTGCCGGGCGGCGATCCCGGCCAGCCCGTCCCGCACCTTCAGCGGAGCGAAGGGATCGGCAAAGAGGGCGGTGCCCACCGCTACGGCGGAGGCTCCCGCCAGCATGAGCTGGGCGGCGTCCTCGCCAGTGGACACGCCGCCCATGCCCAGGATGGGGAGGCTGACGGCTCGGGACACCTCCCACACCATCCGGACCGCCACAGGGAGGACGGCAGGACCGGACAGCCCGCCGGTGTTCATCTTCAAAATGGGGCGGCGGGTGTTCACGTCTATGCGCATTCCCCGCAGGGTGTTAATGAGGGAGAGGACGTCCGCGCCTCCGTCCGCGGCGGCCCGGGCGATCTCGGTGATGTCGGTGACATTGGGGGAGAGCTTCACCATCACGGGGACGGCGGCGTGGCGTTTGGCCTCCCGGGTGACCTCCGCCGCCAGATCGGGGCGGGTGCCGTAGGCCAGCCCGCCCGCCTTGACGTTGGGGCAGGAGATATTGACCTCGATCAGATCAACTCCGGCTTCGGACAGCTTCTCGCACATCACGCCGTACTCCTCTGGAGTATTGCCGGAGATGTTGGCGATGATGGTCACATCGTGCTGGCGGAGGAAGGGCAATTCGTCCCGGATGAAGGCGTCCACGCCGGGATTTTGCAGCCCCACGGAATTGAGCATTCCCAGAGGGGTCTCGGCGATCCGGGGCGGGGGATTGCCCTCCCTTGGAGAAAGGGTTAAGCCTTTACAGCAAATGCCGCCCAGCTCGGACAGGTCAAAGAACTCCCCGTACTCCCGGCCAAAGCCGAAGGTGCCGGAGGCCGCCACCACCGG
The DNA here is from genome assembly GCA_910585265.1 of uncultured Oscillospiraceae bacterium. Classification (GTDB taxonomy): domain Bacteria; phylum Bacillota; class Clostridia; order Oscillospirales; family Oscillospiraceae; genus Enterenecus. The sequence goes on from CAJUCA010000012.1 coordinate 35,746, forward strand.
GTTTTTCAGCCGCACCCCCGCCAGCTCAACGGACTGGTCGATGTGGGAGGCGTCCGGCATCTCCGGGGCGGGGAAGGTCTGCCCCAGCTTGCAGCCGTTCCCGCTGCCGCCTATTACGGCCTCGGACAGATAAGCATCCTGTTCACGCATCCCAGTCCACCTCCCTGGCGTCAAATACGGGGCCGTCCTTGCAGACGTGCTTGATGGAGCCGTCTTTCATCGGAAGGGCACAGCCCAGGCAGGCCCCCACACCGCAGGCCATCCGCTCCTCCATGGACACCTGGCAGGGAATGCCGAATTCCGCCGCCGCCTTGGCGACGCTTTTCAGCATGGGCTTGGGACCGCAGGCCAGAACAGCTGTAAAGGAAGAATCCTTCGCAAGTACATCCCGCACTTGGGCGTCCACAAGGCCGTGGCGGCCCAGGCTTCCGTCGTCGGTGCAGAGATAGGTTTTCTCGCAGTGAACGGCAAAGCGGCTGATGACGGGGAGAAACGCCTTTGCCCCGGTGCGGAAGCCCAGCACCGCCGTGCGGGGCCAGCTCAGGCACTCCCCCAGCTCCAGCAGCGGCGGCACGCCGATGCCGCCCCCCACCAGCAGGTAGCGGCCCTCCTTAGACACGTCAAAGCCGTTGCCCAAGGGGCCGAGTACGTCCAGCTTTTCTCCCACCCTGCGCTGGGACAGCCAGCGGGTGCCCTCGCCCCGAACCTCGAAAATCAGGGCGGCGGTGTCCTCCGGATCGCCGCACTGGGTACGGGCCACGGAGATGGGGCGGCGGAGAAGCTGATTGTCCCCGCATTTGATATGTAAAAACTGCCCGCCCCGCAGACCGTGCTGCTCCACCAGCTTTCCGGCCTCTAGCACCATCCACCAGGTGTCGGCGTCCAGCTGGGTCATTTCCACAATCTTGCAAACCTGTTGAACCGGCACAGCCGATCCCCTCCTTATAATATGGTGACGTACTGCTTGATTTCGTCCCGCATCTTCTCGGCGGCGGCCCGGGCGGCGTCCTGGTAGTCCGCGCCGTCCTTCCCGGTTTTCTGCCAGGCGCACATGATGGAGCGGGAGGCGTTGACAATGGCCCCCCGGCCCAGCTCGTCAAAGGCGAAGCGCACATCGGCGGCGGTGCCGCCCTGGGCTCCGTAGCCGGGAACCAGGAAGAACACCTTGTCCAGGCGGTAGCGCAGCTCCTTGAGGACGGAGGGATGGGTGGCCCCCACCACCGCCCCCAGGGCCTGATAGTGGTACTTGCCCTCGGTGCCCTGGCCCCACCGCTGGATCAGGTCGCCCATCACAGTGTATACCAGCCGGTCCCCGGCCACAATGTCCTGAAGCTCCATGGAGGAGGGGTTGGAGGTCTTGGCCAGCACAAAGGCGCACTTGTCCCGCTCCGTGCAGTCCTTGAGGAAGGGCTTGACGGCGTCGGAGCCCATGTAGCCGTTCAAAGTCACGCAATCGGCGTCGAACACGGGGCAGGCCGTCCCGCCCACCTGGGAGGCTCCCAGCCACGCCTCGCTGTAGGCGGCGGCGGTGGTGCCGATGTCCCCCCGCTTTACGTCGGCGATGACGAACAGGTCCTTGGACTTGGCGTAGGCGATGACTTCCTCCAACGCCTTCATGCCCTGCCAGCCCAGCATCTCGAAATAGGCGGACTGGGGCTTGACGGCGGGCACCACATCGGCCAGGGCGTCGATGAGGCCCTGGTCAAATTCCAGCACCGCCAGGGCGGCGGCCTGTAAGGTTTCGCCGTGCAGGGCGGTGTACTTTTTTAGGATATGGGGCGGGACGTACTCCACGCGGGCGTCCAGTCCGGCCACGGTGGGGTTCTTTTTGGCCTTGATCTTGTCCTGTAAAACATCGAATGACATGGTTTAACCCTCCTGATAGATGATGGTTCCCCGGGAAATGGTATATTTGACGCGCCCCCGCACGGTCCTGCCGTGGAAGGGGGTGTTGCGGCCCTTCGAAGCGAACTTGGTTTTGTCAATGATCCACTCCTGATCCGGGTCAAAGAGGATCAGGTCGGCGTCCCGGCCCGCTGCCAGCGTGCCCTTGTCCAGCCCCAGCAGGGCGGCGGGGGAGGCGGACATGAGGGCCAGCACCCGGGCCAACGGCAGCAGCCCCGTGTGGTACAGCCCGGTGAGGGCCAGGGCCAGGGAGGTCTCCAGCCCCACCATGCCGCTGGGGGCGTCGGGGAGGGGCTTGGACTTTTCCCCGGCGGTGTGGGGGGCGTGGTCGGTGACGATGGCGTCAATGGTGCCGTCCGCCAGCCCCGCCCGGATGCCGTCCACGTCCGCCTGGGTGCGCAGGGGCGGGTTGACGCGGGCCATGGTGCCCTGCCGCAGTATCTCGTCCTCGGTGAGGGTAAAGTATTGGGGGCAGGTCTCGCAGGTGACGTGGACGCCCCGGGCCTTGGCCTGCCGGACGATGTCCACCCCTTTGGCGGTGGAGATGTGGCAGATGTGGACATGGGCCCCGGTGTCCTCCGCCAGCATCACGTCCCGCATGATTTGCAGCTCCTCCGCCACGGCGGGGCGGCCGGGGAGGCCCAGCCTTCGGGACACCGCGCCCTCGTTGACGGCGTAGTTTTGAACCATGTCCCGGTCCTCGCAGTGATCCAGCAGGGGGAGATTCAGCCGCTTTGCCTCCAGCAGGGCCCGCCGGAGCAGGGCCAGATTCTGGATGGGCACCCCATCGTCGGTGAGGGCGGGGACGCCCGCCGCCTTCAGCGCAGCGAAGTCGGTGAGCTGTTCTCCCTTCTGCCCGAGGGTGACGGCCCCGGCGGGAAGGACGTTGATCCTGGTGGGGGCGGCCTTGTCCCGCACCAGCTGGACGACCTCCGGGCAGTCGGCGGCGGGGCGGGTGTTGGGCATGGCCACCAGGGTGGTGACACCGCCCCGGGCGGCGGCGGCGCAGCCGGTGGACACCGTCTCCTTGGCCTCAAAGCCCGGCTCCCTCAGATGGACGTGGATGTCCACCAGGCCGGGGGCGGCGGTCAGGCCGCCGGCATTCAGGATCTGGGCGTCAGGGGCGGCGAGATCCCGGCCCAGCCGGAGGATCTTGCCGTCCTGGATGAGAAGGTCAAGGCGATCGTCTACGCCCTGGGCGGGGTCCACCACCCGCCCGCCTCGGATCAAAAGCTGCAAGGGCACATCCCTCCTATCGCACAATTGCCCATATTATACCGGATTCGAGCCGAAAACGCAACGGGCAGATGGAAAAATCCCGGATAGCGGGCAGAAAAAGGCGGGACCCCTCCCGGAGTCCCGCCTGTGGTGCAAGTAAGCCTGTAAGCCGGGTTCTGTCATTTAAGACAGCCATCTATCTCGACGCGCCGTTGCCGACGCGCTCCAGCCGCCTCCTGGACACGGCCGGGCCAGCCTGTTGTGTCCCCACGGCGTTGCTCCGGATAGAGTTTACAGCAATGGTCGCTTTCACACGCCATTGGGTGAGCTCTTACCTCACCTTTCCACCTTGACTGGCAGGCGAAGGCCCGCCAGCAGACTATTTCTGTTGCACTTTTCCTGGGGTCGCCCCCGGCGGGTGTTACCCGTTATCCTTGCCCTGTGGAGCCCGGACTTTCCTCACGGACGGCCTTTCGGCCTGGCCGCGCGGCTGTCCAGCTTGCTTGCGAAAATCATTGTACTTCATCTTTGGGTGATTGTCAAATGGATTTGAATGGGGTATAATACCTCCATGCGTAAATTCTGCCTGCGGGCGGAAGCGGAGCGACGACTATGGAGGTGCGGCTCAAGATGGAATCTGCGCTGAAGGAATATCTGGATCGGCTGAAGGGGAAGCGGGTGGCGGTGATCGGCCTGGGCGTGTCCAACACGCCGCTGGTGGAGCGGCTGCTGGACGCGGGCGTGTCAACGCTGGCCTGCGACAAGCGGGGGAGGGAGGAGTTCAACGGCCTCATCGAGTCCCTGGAACGCCGGGGGCTGGAGACCGCGCTGGGCCCGGACTACCTGGACCATCTGGAGGGGGCGGACGTGATCTTCCGCACCCCCGGCCTGCGGCCCGATGTGCCCCAGATCGCCCGGGCGGTGGAGGCGGGGGCCAAGCTCACCTCGGAGATGGAGGCGTTTTTGTCCCTGTGCCCCTGCCGGATCATCGCGGTGACCGGGTCGGACGGCAAGACCACCACCACCACCATCATCGCCGGGATGCTGAAGGCGGCGGGCTACCGCACCTTTGTGGGGGGGAACATCGGCAACCCGCTGCTGTGCCGGGTGGACGAGATCCGGCCGGACGACATGGTGGTGCTGGAGCTGTCCTCCTTCCAGCTGCTCACTATGAGGCAGAGCCCCAGCATCGCGGTGGTCACCAACCTGGCCCCCAATCATCTGGACGTGCACCGGGATATGGAGGAGTACGTTGCCGCCAAGCGGAACGTCTTTGCCTACCAGGACGCCTGCGACAAGCTGGTGCTCAACGGGGACAACGAGATCACCGCCGGGTTCGCCCAGGAGGCCAGGGGGCAGGTGACCCTGTTCAGCCGGAAGAAAACGGTGGAGCACGGGGTATACTTAAAGGACGGGATGGTGATGTACTGCGGCCGCCCGGTGATCCATACGGAGGATATCCGCATACCCGGCCTGCACAATCTGGAGAACTACATGGCGGCCATCGCCGTGGTGGAGGAGCTGGTACCCGACGAGGTGATCCGGGACTTTGCCCGCACCTTCGGCGGGGTGGAGCACCGGATCGAGCTGGTCCGGGAGCTGGACGGGGTGCGGTACTACAATGATTCCATCGCCTCCAGCCCCAGCCGGACTATCGCGGGGCTGCGGTCCTTTCCGGAAAAGGTGATTCTGATCGCCGGGGGCTATGACAAGCACATTCCCTACGACGAGCTGGGGCCGGAGGCTGTGAAGTCGGTGAAGGCCCTGCTGCTCACCGGGGACACGGCGGAGAAGATCAAGGCGGCGGTGCTGTCCGCGCCGGACTACCGGCCGGGGGCCCCGGAGCTTGTGGACTGCGGGGATTTGCGGGAGGCGGTGGACCGGGCGCGGGCCATGGCGGAGCCGGGGGACGTGGTGATCCTGTCCCCGGCCAGCGCGTCCTTCGACCGCTTCAAGAATTTCGCGGAGCGGGGGAACGCGTTCAAGGATTTGGTAAACGCGTTGGAATAAGCAGGAAAAGGAGACTATCAGACGTGGAAACGGAACAGAGATTGAAACGGCTGTGCGCGGCGGGCGCGCCCTCCGGGTTTGAAGGCCCGGTGGTGGCGGAGGCCCGGACACTGCTGGAGCCGCTGATGGACAAGGTTTGGGTGGATCGGCTGGGCAATCTGGTGGGGGTGCGCCGCTGTGGGAAGCCGGGGGCGAAAAAGCTGCTGCTGGACGCCCATTTGGACGAGGTGGGGCTTACCGTTACCGGGATGGAGCAGGGCTTCCTGCGCTTTGCCGCCATCGGGGTGGACGCCCGAATGCTCCCCGACCGGGAGGTGACGGTGCTGGCCCACCCGCCCCTGCGGGGGGTGGTGGCCTGCCTGCCGCCCCACGTGCTGTCGGCGGAGGACCGGGAAAAGGCCCCCAAGGTGGAGGAGATGTTCATCGACGTGGGGCTGGGCCAGGAGGAGGCGGAGCGGCGGATTCCCCTGGGCACGCCGGTGGTGTACCGCTCCAGCTTTCTCCGGCTGGGGGAGCGTCAGCTCTGCTCCAAGGCCATGGACGACCGGGTCTGCTTCGAGGCGTTGCTGCGGACGGCGGAGCTGCTCCGGGGTAAGCCGCTGAATGTGGATCTCTATGTGCTGGGCAGTACCCGGGAGGAGGTCGGGGGCATGGGGGCCCGGGTGGTGACCCAGGCCATCGGCCCGGACTGCTGTGTGGCGGTGGACGTGACCTTCGGGCGCGCGCCGGACACACCCAAGGACGAAGCCATGGTGATGGGCGGCGGCCCCGCCGTGGGCATCGGGCCTAACTGCACCCGCTGGATGGTGCGCCGCCTGCTGGACAGGGCGGAGAAGGAGAACATACCTGTTCAGAAGGAGGTCATGGAGGGCAGCAGCGGCACCAACGGCTGGACCATGCAGATCTGCAGGGAAGGGGTGGCCACGGCGGTGGTGTGCATTCCGCTGAAGTATATGCACACCCCGGTGGAGACGGTGGAGAAAGCTGACATTGAGGACACGGCCCGGCTGCTGGCCGCCTTTGCCGCCGGACTGGGAGAGGGGGATTGGCATGATTGAGACGCTGAAAACCCTGTGTGCCCTGTCCGGGGTGTCCTCCTGGGAGGACGAGGTGCGGGACTATATCCGCAAACGGGTGGAGCCGTACGCGGACAGCGTGCGGGTGGACGCCCTGGGGAACCTGATCGTGTTCAAGCGGGGGGCCAAGCCCACAGGGAACCGGCTGATGCTGTGCGCCCACATGGACGAGGTGGGGCTGATTGTCAAGTCGGTCACTGACGAGGGGTTCCTGAAATTCGGCTGTGTGGGAGGCATTGACCGGCGAATTCTGCTGGGCAAGGAGGTGGCGGTGGGGCCAGGACGGATCCCCGGTGTGATCGGTCTGAAGCCCATCCATCTGACCACCGCCGAGGAGCGCAAAAAGGTGCCCAAGATCACCGAGCTTTATCTTGACATCGGCGCGAAAAACCGGGAGGAGGCCCTGTCCCGGGTGGAGCTTGGGGACGTTGCCGTGTTTGTCAGCGAGCCGGTGGATTTTGGGGACGGGATGTTCAAAGCCAAAGCCATCGACGACCGGGTGGGCTGCGCGGTGATGGTGAAGCTGCTGGAGGAGGACCTGCCCATGGACTGCACCTTCGCCTTCACCACCCAGGAGGAGGCGGGCTGCCGGGGGGCCTTCGGCGCGGCCTTCTCCGTGACGCCGGAGATTGCCCTGGTGCTGGAGGGGACCACCGCCGCCGATGTGCCCGCCCTCACGGAGGACAGGCAGGTGTGCTGGCCCGGACGGGGCCCGGTGCTGTCCTGGATGGACGGGGGCGCGATCTACGACCGGAGCCTGTTTGAGCGGCTGAGGACGCTGGCGGAGAAAAACGGCCTGCCCTGGCAGATGAAGCACTACCTGTCCGGCGGCACCGATGCCCAGTCCGTTCAGAGAACTAAGGCCGGGGTGCGGGTCACCGGGATCTCGGCGGCGGTGCGCTATCTCCACGCGCCCAACAGCGTGTGCAGCCAATGTGACGCGGAACAGATGCTCGCCCTGGCCCGGCTGTTTATCCGGGATGTGGCGGAGGACTGACAGGAGGAATTGGACATGGATATGATAAAGACGTTGGAGGAGCTGGTGTCCGCCTTTGGGCCTTCCGGCTGTGAAAGCGGGATTTCCCAGGTGCTCGAGGGGCTGGCGAAGCCCTATGTGGAGGAGATTTCCCGGGACGTGATGGGAAACCTGATCTGCCGCAGGAAGGGAAGCGGCCCCCGGGTGATGTTCTCCGCCCATATGGATTCCATCGGACTGGTTGCCACCCACATCGACGAGAAGGGCTTTGTCCATGTGGGGGCGTTGGGCGGCGTCAGCGCGGCCCGGGCACTGTACGCGCCGGTGCGGTTCCAGAGCGGGGCCAGGGGCCTGCTCTGCGCGGAGGCGGACGCCGACCTGTCCAAGCTGAAGGTAAACGAGCTTGTGGCGGACATCGGCGCGGCGGACAGCGGGGAGGCCGGGAAGCTGGTGCAGGTGGGGGACGCGGTCGTGTACGATACGTCCATCCGCAGGGCGGGGAACCGGGTGATTTCCCCCTATCTGGACAACCGGATCGGGTGCCTGGTACTGCTGATGGCCATGGAGCAGCTTGGGGAGACGGACAACGACCTCTATTTTGTGTTCTCCACCCAGGAGGAGGTGGGCTGCCGGGGTGCCAAGACCGCGGCGTGGTCGGTGGAGCCGGATTACGGCATAGCGGTGGACGTGTGCGGCACCGACGATGTGCCTGGGGCCAAGCACGACTTAACCGCTTTGTGCGGCAAGGGCGCGGCGGTCAATGTGATGGATCATTCGGTGATCTGCCACCCGGACATGGTGAAGCGGCTGCTGGCCTTGGCGGAGGAGCAGGGCATCCCGGCCCAGCGGGGGGTGTCCCGGCGGGGCGGCACCGACGCGGGGCCAATCCACCAGACGAGGGCAGGTGTGTACACCGGGGGGATCTCCATTCCCTGCCGCTATATCCACACGCCCACAGAGCTGGTGGATCTGGGAGACGTGGAGGCGTGCGCCAAGCTGGCGGCGGTCTTTGCCATGGCAAAGCTGGAGAAATAAAACGCGAAAAGGCAGAGTGCGTAAATGGATTTTACTTTACAAATATCGGAACGGGTCAGCACCCTCGCGCGGCAGGCGGAGGAGGGGCTGGGGCCGCAGTTCGCCCGGATTGACGCCATCGCCCAGGCCAACAGCCGGCGGGTCTTGGCGGCCTTCCAAAAGCACCGGGTGGCGGAGGCGTATTTCGCCGGAACCACAGGGTACGGTTACGACGACCTGGGGCGGGACAAGCTGGACGAGATCTATGCCGGCCTGTTTGGCACGGAGGATGCTTTGGTTCGCCTGCAATTCGTCAACGGCACCCACGCCATTGCCTGCGCTCTGTTCGGGGCGTTGAAGGCGGGGGACGTGCTGGTGTCCGCCGTGGGCGCGCCCTATGACACCCTGCTGGGCGTGGTGGGAGCGGTTGACAAGGGCCACGGTTCCCTGAAGGATTACGGCGTGGAGTACCGCCAGGTGGAGCTGGTGGATGACGCGCCGGACAGGGTCGGGCTGGCGGAGACGGTGAGCGATCCCCGAGTGAAGGCCGTTCTGATTCAGCGTTCCCGGGGATACGCCACCCGGGCGTCCCTGTCGGTGGACGAGATCGGGGATCTTTGTGCCATTGTGCGGAAAAGCAACCCGAACGCCGCCATTTTGGTGGACAACTGCTACGGGGAGTTTGTGGAGGAGCGGGAGCCTACCCATGTGGGAGCCGATCTTGTGGTGGGGTCGCTCATCAAGAATCCCGGCGGCGGGCTGGCTCCCACCGGGGCCTACATCGCCGGACGGCGGGATCTGGTGGAGGGGGCGGCTATGCGGCTCACCTGTCCGGGGATCGGCCGGGAGTGCGGGGCGACGCTGGGGAATAACCGGCTGCTGTACCAGGGCTTGTTCCTGGCCCCCCATACGGTGGCCCAAGCGGTGAAAACGGCGGTGTTCGCGGCGCGGCTGATGGAGCTGCTGGGCTATGAGGCGGATCCGAAATCGGACGCGGAGCGGCATGATATTATTCAGATGCTCCATCTGAAAAACCCGGAGGCGGTGAAGCGGTTTTGCAGGGGCATTCAGTCCGGGGCCCCGGTGGATTCCTACGTTACCCCGGAGCCTTGGGATATGCCGGGGTATGACTGCCCGGTGATTATGGCGGCGGGGGCGTTCATCCAGGGGGCGTCCATTGAGCTGTCCGCCGACGCGCCCATGCGGGAGCCTTACACGGTCTACCTCCAGGGGGGGCTTACCTACGAGTCGGGGAAGACCGGTGTAATGCTGGCGGCGGAGGAACTGCTGCGGGACTGACATAGGCCGGGCTGTTTTGCGCATACAGTGCCCTATAGGGGGTGGCGGTATGCCTGTAAAGCTGAAACGGTTGACATACTATCTGCGCCGGGAGGGACCGCTGGCGGCAGTGCTGTCCGTTGTGGGCGTGCTGGTGTTGGCGGGTCTGTTTCTCCATACGCTGAACGGACGGCTGCGGCCCGTGCTGGAGGCGGTGGCAACCAGCCAGGCCGCCAACCTGATGACCCAGGCCATCGCCGGGGCGGTGGACAACTGCCTCCAGGAAAACCACCTGGAGTACGGTGACTTTGTGAGCCTGGAAAGGGACGGGGCGGGGAAGGTGACCTCCATCACCAGCAACACCGCGGCCAACAGCCGCTTCAAGCGGGAGGTGGTGGAGGCGGTGGCAAGGCAGCTGGCCGCCCTGGACAGCGAGTCGCTGGGGGTGCCCCTGGGGACGCTGACGGGACAGCCCCTGCTGTCCGGCGCGGGCCCGCGGGTGCGGGTGTCGGTGGACTCCGTGGGGGAGGTGACGGCGGACTACGCCAACTCCTTCACGTCCGCCGGGGTGAACCAGACCCTGCACCGGGTATGCCTGGACATTCACGCAACGGTGCGGCTGTTCCTGCCCGGGGAGGTGCTCCCCGTGTCGGTGAGCAGCAGCGTGTGTGTGGCGGAGACGGTGATTGTGGGTGAGACGCCCGACACTTATTTGAATTTGGACAAAGGGGACGGCTGATATGGACGTAAAAACTCAGGCGGAACAGCTCCGCGAGGCGTTAAACGAGCACAATTACCACTATTATGTGCTGGACGCGCCCACCATCTCCGACTTTGAGTACGACAAAATGCTTCGGGAGCTGGAGGATTTGGAGGCGGCCCATCCGGAGCTGGTCACCCCCGATTCCCCCACCCAGCGGGTGGGCGGCAAGGCGTTGGACAGCTTCCAGCAGGTGACGCACCGGGTTCCGCTGCAAAGCCTTCAGGACGTGTTTTCCCCCGATGAGCTGCTGGACTTCGACCGCCGGGTGCGTGAGGGCGCAGACAGCCCGGAATACCTGCTGGAGCCTAAGGTGGACGGCCTGTCGGTGGCGTTGGAGTATGCGGACGGCGTGTTCGTCCGGGGGGCCACCCGGGGGGACGGGCAGGTGGGAGAGGACGTGACGGAGAACCTGCGCACCATCCGTTCGATCCCCATGAGACTGGAACAGGCCCCGGCGTCGCTGATTGTTCGGGGAGAGGTTTATATGCCCCGGAAAACCTTTGAGAAGCTGAACGGGGAGCGGGAGCTGCGGGGGGAGGCCCTGTTTGCCAACCCCCGGAACGCCGCCGCCGGATCGATGCGGCAGCTTGACCCCAAGATTGCCGCCGCCCGGGGGCTGGACATGGTGGTGTTCAATATTCAGTACACCGACCGGGAGCCTTTTGCCACCGACAGCGCGGCGTTGGACTGGCTGCGCTCCCTGCACTTCAAGGTCATCGACTACCGGCTGTCCGGGGACATGGGGGAGATCCAGTCCGCCATTTTTGAGCTGGGCGATCAGCGGGAAAAATACCCCTTTGATATTGACGGAGCAGTTGTCAAGGTAAACTCCCTTACACAGCGGGAAGGGCTGGGGGAGACGGCTAAATTTCCCCGGTGGGCGGCGGCGTACAAATACCCGCCGGAGCAGAAGGAGAGCGTGGTGGAGGACATCGTGGTTCAGGTGGGCCGCACCGGGGTGCTGACGCCCAAGGCGGTGGTGGTCCCCGTCCGGCTGGCGGGCACCACCGTCACCAACGCGACCCTCCACAACCAGGACTTTATTACGGAAAAGGATATCCGCATCGGGGACAGGGTGATCGTGCAGAAGGCGGGGGAGATCATCCCGGAGATCGTGTCCGTGGTGAAGGAGAAGCGGCCCGAGGGTACGGTGCCCTATCTTCTGCCCAAGGTGTGCCCGGTGTGTGGGGCACCAGTGGAGCGGGATGAGGACGGCGCGCACATCCGCTGTACCGGGGCGGAGTGTCCGGCCCAGCTCCTGCGCACCCTGACCCATTTCGCCAGCCGGGACGCCATGGATATTGAGGGCCTGGGTCCCGCCGTAGTGGAGGGGCTGGTGGAGGCCGGGATGGTGAAAACCCCCGCCGACCTCTACCGGCTGGACCGGGATGAGGTGGCCAAGCTGGAGCGGATGGGCAAGAAGTCGGCGGACAACCTGCTGGCCGCCATCGAGAAGTCCAAGGGGAACGACCTGTCCAAGCTGCTGTTTGCCTTCGGCATCCGGCAGGTGGGGCAGAAGGCGGGGAAGATTCTGGCCGCCCGGTTCGGCTCCCTGGACAGGCTGGCCCAGGCCACCGAGGAGGAGCTTACCGCCATCAACGACGTGGGCGGGATCACGGCGAAATACCTCACCGAATGGTTCGCCGCCCCCCAGAGCCAGCACCTCATCGCCGCCCTGAAGGAGGCGGGGGTGAACATGGAGAGCCAGGCCGCCCCGGTGGGGGACAGGCTGGCGGGGATCACCTTTGTGCTCACCGGGGAGCTGTCCGCCTGTTCCCGGAAGGAGGCGGGGGATAAGCTGGAGGCCCAGGGGGCCAAGGTGTCCGGCTCCGTGTCCAAAAAGACGGGGTGCGTCATTGCCGGGGAGGCGGCTGGCTCCAAGCTGCGGAAGGCCCAGGAGCTGGGCGTGCCCGTGCTGGACGAGGAGCAATTCCTGGTTCTGGTGGGGGAGCGGGAGGGAGATTCCGCCGCCCTGCTGGAGCTGCTGAAGAAATAGAGAGGGGGAGACCCATGGGACAGAGCTTTGAGGCCCGGGCCGGGGTGGGCGGCGTATGAGCGGCCGCACAAAACGCCAGCCCCGGCTGACCAGGGAACGGCAGATCGTGCTTCTGCTGGCTGCGCTGGCGGTCATAGTGGCGGTGACGGCGGCGGGGCTGTTTCTCAAAGGATCGCTGACGCTGGACAACCTGCTGGTGGAGCTGGGGCTGAAGGAACCCACCGTGTCCATGGAGGACATACCGGATTACTCCGGCGAGCCTTATGTGGTGCTGAACGACAACTGGCCGGACTTTGACGCGGAGGATTTGACGCTGGAGCCCTTTGAGAGCTACAGCGAGCTGGACTACCTGGGACGGTGCGGCGTGGCTTACGCCAATATCTGCCTGGAGATTATGCCCACCGAACCCCGGGGGGATATCGGGCAGGTGAAGCCCTCCGGGTGGCAGACGGTGAAATATGACTGTGTGGACGGAAAGTACCTCTACAACCGATGCCATTTGATCGGCTATCAGCTGGCGGGGGAGAACGCCAACAAGCAGAACCTGATTACCGGGACGCGGTACATGAATGTGGAGGGGATGCTCCCCTTTGAGAATATGGTGGACGGCTATGTGGAGGAGACGGGGAACCACGTGCTCTACCGGGTGACCCCTGTGTTTGAGGGGAGGAACCTGCTGGCCAGCGGGGTGAAGCTGGAGGCCTTCTCCGTGGAGGACGAGGGGGAGGGGATCTGCTTCAACGTCTATATTTATAATGTACAGCCCGGGATTACCATTGATTACGCCACCGGGGAGAGCTGGGAAAGCTGAGAAGCTGCACCAATTCTGAATACGGCACGAGAAAGGCCCGCTCCAACTGGAGCGGGCCTTTTCGGAGATTTACGGTTATGCAGAGCTGTTCTCAGAACAGCAGTCCCCAGCCCAGGAAGCCCAGGATGGCAACCAGGCCAGTGAAGATCAGCACCACAACCAGATAACCCATGATGTCCTTGGCCTTCAGTCCGGCCACGCCCAGGGCGGGCAGGGCCCAGAAGGGCTGGATCATGTTGGTCCACTGGTCGCCCCAGGCGATGCCCATGGCGGCGCGGCCGTAGTAGCTCATGGCCTGAGCATAGGTGGCACTGTTGGGATCCAGCACATTGGCCTTCTTGGCCTCATCGAAGATGAAGGCCGCGGGAGTGCCCATCTTTGCCAGGATATCGGTGGCGGCGGGCATGACGATGGGGCCCTGAACCGCCCACTGGCCGCCGCCGGAGGGCACGAAGAAGTTGATGATGCCGCCGGACAGGAAGGTCCACATGGGGAAGGTGATGTCGGTGGAGATGGTGGCAAAGAACTGGGCGATGATCTTGGCCAGGGACACCTGGTCGGCGTTCTGCGCCACCATCAGGCCCATAATACCGGCGTAGAAGGGGAACTGGAGCAGCACGCCCGCGGCACCGCCGGCAGCCTCGCCGATGGCGTCCACGTATTTGCGCAGGTCGCCGTGGGCCAGCAGGCCCAGGAACAGGAAGATGGCGTTGACGGCGTTCAGGTCCAGCTTAGCCGCGCCCACGCGGATGAAGAACAGCACGATGTAGACGAAGCCCATGACAAGGATGATGGCCCAGAGGATCTTGCTGTGCTCAATCTTCTCGGCGGGAGTCTCAATCTTGTACTCCTTTTCCTTCTCGTCCACCAGCAGGTTGGGATCCACAGTGATGGTGTGATCCTTGTCGGGGTGCATGGCGTAGTTCAGGAAAGGGAGGCCCACCAGAACCACCAGGCACATGATGATGTTCATGGGGTGGAAGATGGTATGGGTCAGTTCGGCGGAATAGAAGATGTCGCCAAACTGCTTGCCGCCGGACATCTGAAGGGGGATGGAGCCGGACAGGCCGGCGTGCCAAATGACGAAGCCGGAATAAGCGGAGGCGATCAGCAGGGGGTAGTCCAGGTCACGGACGCGGCGGGCCACTTCCTTGGCCAGCAGGGCACCCACGATCAGACCGAAGCCCCAGTTCAGCCAGCAGCAGATGGTGGACACCATGGTGACGACCAGGATGGCACTCATCTTGTTTTTGGCCATACCGGCGATAGAGGCGAGGATCTTCTTGCAGATCTTGGCGGAGGCCAGGGCAGAGCCCAGCACCAGCACCAGGGCCATCTGCATGGAGAAGCTCAGCAGGCCCCACATACCATCGCCAGTGGTGCCCTTGCCAGCCCAGGCCCAGACCAGCTCAATGGGGTTCTGCCAAGTGCCGATCATAGCGGCGATGAACACCACAATGGTCAGGATGATGGCGAACAGGAACGGATCAGGGAGCCAGCGGTTCATGATCCGAACGCAGCCGTTGGAAAACTTTTTCAGCATAAAAGTTTACCCTCTCTTTCTTCGATATGATTTGACAGCGGAACCGTGAATCTCGACGGGCTTATTATAGTCGTTCATTCACAGTTTGTCAATAAATTTGCAAAGAAACTCCCAAGAGAGGGGATCTGAGGACCGGTTATATTGTATAAGATTGCTGAATTGGTTCCGAGAAATGGAAAAAATCCCAGTATCACGGACTTTTCTGACCGGGATACTGGGATTTATTAAGATTTAGCGTTGTTACCGCTTGTCGAAGGCGGGGTTGGTGAAGTAGATGTTTTTCTGATCCATCCGTTGCTTGGCAAGCTCGATGGCCTCGCCGAACCTCTGGAAGTGGACGATTTCCCGCTCCCGCAGGAAGCGGATCACGTCGTTGACATCCGGGTCGTCGGACAGGCGGAGGATGTTGTCGTAGGTGAGGCGGGCTTTTTGCTCCGCCGCCAGATCCTCCGTCAGGTCGGCGATGATATCGCCCGTGACCTGCATGGTAGAGGCGGACCAGGGATAGCCGGAGGCAAACTGGGGATAGACGCCTGTGGTGTGATCCACGAAGTAGGTGTCAAAGCCTGCGGTTTTGATCTGGCTGTCGCTCAGATTGCGGGTGAGCTGGTGGACGAGGGTGCCCACCATTTCCAGATGGCCCAGTTCCTCAGTCCCTACCAAGGGGCCAAAAAGTACCAGCAAAAAACCAGGTAATTTCAACGGGTGTAATGGGAAAATACTTCGCAGATTTTCACATATTGAAGTGAGCCGCCGAAAATACCCAAGGGCGGGGGAGACGCTTATTCTTCAGAAGGACAAGCCCTGCTGGGAGGTTTGCGTCTGTGTGGCGCTCCCGGAGTAACGTAAAAAGAAGCGGCGCGCTTATCTTGACTTTTGGGATAAAAGCTAATATCATGAAGAAACCGGCAGAGGTGCCGACAAACCATCTGAAAGCGGTGTTTTGCCATGAAAACAGCGGAAGAACTGCGCTCTGCCCTACGGGCCATCGACCACAGGAGCTATCCCGCCTACAAATCCCTAGCGGGGAGCTGGTTCTTTGGAACCTATATGCTGAACATTGAGCACGTCCAGGGGGACCCCTTCGCCGCGCCGTCCCAACTTAGCGTAACTGTGGACAACCGGACAGCGGGCTTCCTGGTAAACTGCTGGGAAACCCCGTGGAACCGTACGGCGTTGGAGGACTACCTTCTTCGCCGCTTTGCCCGTCAGGCGGGGCGGTTCTCCCGGCAGGCGAAGGGCTCCGGCAAAAGCGGTGTGCTGGCAGTCACCACCCCCGGCCGGGAGGTATTGGAGCGGACGGACTGCCAGGTGCGTGCCGGGGCCGTCACCCTGCGTTTCGAGGTGGGCTTTCCCGCCAATGGACGGACCATCAACGCCCGGGAATTGGAAAAAATCCTCTTTGACTTTCTTCCTGTCTGCGTGGAGCAGGGCCTGCTATATGCCAGCGCCCCCAAAGGGGAAGTGGAGCAGATCATCCATTTGGCGGAGGACCAGCATTTCATCCGGGAGGAGCTGGCCCGGCTGGAGCTAGCCGCTTTCGTGGCGGACGGGTCCGTCCTGCCCCGGGAGAGCGGTGTGTCCGATCGGCCCATGAAAAACGCCGTGCCCTTCCAGGCCCCGGAGTCCATGGCGGTGACCCTGGAGCTACCCCACCGGGGCCCGGTCCGGGGCATGGGGATGCGCCGGGGGATCACTCTCATCGCCGGAGGGGGCTATCACGGAAAATCCACCCTGCTGAAAGCCTTGGAGCGGGGCGTCTACGACCACATTGCCGGGGACGGTAGGGAGTACGTCATCACCGACGCCACCGCCGTGAAGATCCGGGCAGAGGACGGCCGTAAGGTGACGGACACCGACATCTCCCTGTTTATCAACCATCTGCCCAGCGGGCGGGACACCACGGAATTCTCCACCCTGGACGCCAGCGGCAGCACTTCCCAGGCGGCCAACATCGCCGAGGCCCTGGAGGCAGGGAGCCGGGTGCTGCTCATGGACGAGGACACCTCCGCCACCAACTTCATGGTGCGGGACGAGTTGATGCAGGCGGTAATCGCCCGGGACCAGGAGCCCATTACCCCGTTCTTGGAACGGGCGCTGGATCTGTGGCAGAAGGCCGGGGTGTCCCTGATTCTGGTGGTTGGAAGCTGCGGAGCCTATTTCCACATCGCGGACAAGGTGGTGCAGATGGACGCCTACCACGCTCGGGACATCACCGCCCAGGCCAAGGCGGCGCTGGAAGGGCATCCTGTCCCTGGCCTGACCGCACCCGGGTTCCACCTGCCCGCCGGGAACCGGGTGATCGACCTGTCTGGGGACAGCCAGACCCGGAAGAATTACCGGGGGGACGGCTATCGGCAGGAGCGGTTGAAGGTCAAGTGCTTCGGCAAAACCGCCTTCTCGGTGGGTGACCGGGAGCTGGACCTGCGCTATGTGGAGCAGCTGGTGGACGGTGGCCAGACCCGGGCGCTGGCCTATATGGCACGCTATGCCCGAGAGCACCTGGCGGGCCGGAACGTGGATGACATTGTGGCTACGCTGGCGAAGCTCATAGGGGAGAAGGACCTGGGGGCGGTCTGCGGCGGCGGAGTGGTTCCCGCGGGACTGACCATGCCCCGGATACAAGAGATTTTCGCCTGCTTTGACCGGTATTGATGCTTGCCCCCTCAACAGTTCCCCGTGTAGACGTAGGTCAGCCAGATACGGGCTTCGTCCGCCAGCCGGTAAACGTCCTCCACCGGGGTGGGCGGGCGGTCTTGCATTTCGTATTGAGGGAAGAACCGGGACAGGTGCAGGGGAATATCTGGATTCACCGACGCCAGCCATTGGGCCAGGGCGTGAATTTCCGCCACGCTGTCGTTTTCGCCGGGGACCAGCAGGGTGGTGACCTCCACATGGCACCGCTCCGCCGCCAGGGTGATGGAGCGCTTCACGGTGTCCAGATCGCCGCCCAGGCGGCGGTACCACGCCAGGGTGAAGCCCTTGAGGTCGATGTTGGTGGCATCCAGGAGGGAGAGAAGTTCCCGCCAGGGCTGTTCCGCAATGGTGCCATTGGTGACCAGCACATTGTCCATGCCCCGATCATGGACAAGGGCGGCGCAGTCCCGGACGTACTCGTAGCCCACCAGAGGCTCGTTGTAGGTATACGCCACGCCGATGTTTCCCTGGGAAATCAGCTCTTCTGCTTTGTCCGCCAGCTGCTCCGGGGACACGTCCACCGTCCGGATCATACCGTCCCCGGCCATGGAAATCTCATGGTTTTGACAGAAGGAACAGCGGAGGTTGCAGCCGAAGCTGCCCACAGATAGAATCAGGCTCCTGGGCCGGAAACGGCGCAGGGGCTTTTTTTCGATGGGATCCAGGGCCAGGCTGGTGAGCTTTCCGTAGTTCAGCGGCACAACGGCCCCATCCCGGCAGATCCTGGCCCGACAGAAGCCGGTCTGTCCCTCTGCCAATTCGCAGCGGTGGAAGCACAATTCACATCTCGCGCTCATGTGTGCCGCACCACCTCAAACCGTTCCAGGGTGTACTTCTCCTGAGTGCTGATACCGCCCTTCTGGCGGGCGATATCAATTTGCTGTTCCACCGTGTCCACGCCGTCCAGGTCGGGGAGCAGCAGACCCCGGCGGTTTCCGCAGGACACAATGACACCATATTTTTTCACGTCCATCTGGGCGGGGGAGGAGATGGGCTCCGGCTCTCCCAGTACGTCCACGCTGTATTCCAGCTGATCCAGTTCCCCGGTGCCTACAGGCGGGAAGCGGGGGTCCCGCGCCCCGGCGGACACGGCGTTCTGTACGATCTCCCAGGCCACGCTGGCGGTGGTAGGCCCGGCGGTGCCGATGCAGCCCCGGAGCTGCCCGTGGGCGTGGAGGGATACAAAGGCCCCGGCGGTCTTGGTTGTCATCCCGGCAGGAAGGCCGTCCGGCAGATGTTCCATCCGTTTGCCCGTCCGCACATAGGTTTCCAGTGACAGCCGGGCCAGCCGCACCCAGGGGTCCTCCGCGGCCTTGCGCTCCGCGAGGCGGATACGCTCCATCTCCTCGCACTGGGCGGCAAACCGGCGGTTCTCGTCCGGGCCGGTGACGGTGAAAACGGCCACGCCATAGCCTACGCCGGTGACGCCCTCATAGCTGAGCAGTTCCGGCATCACGCCCAGGCCGTCCAGCGCCCCGGCCATGATCTGGAAGGAACGTAGGCCGCACTCCGCCGCCCGGTCGCACAGGGCCGGGTCCATGGTGAGAAATTGCAGGAAGTCCCCGGATTCCATGGCGGCGGTGACCCGGCGGTCGAACACCGGCCCCTCCGGGGCATAGCCATAGGGGCCGTCGTCCCGGAGCTTGTGGGACAGGTCGCCGCTGGCCACAAACACCGCCCTGCGGCCCAGCTTGTCCACTGCTTTCGCAATACACTGTCCCAGTTGATAATGCTGTAAAGGAAAAAAGCCTGACAGGCCAATACGAAGAATGGGGCAGGTGCTCCTGGCCTCCCGGAGGAAATAGAGGGGCAGGAATGTGCCGTGGTCCAGGGACGGGTCTCGCTCCCCCAGCGTTCCGGCCTGGAGGCCCGCCGCCTCGGCCCGACGGATCAACTCCTGCCGAAGTTCTGCGTCATACTTCACCGAAAGCTGTGTCTGAGGTGCGCCGAAGGAGGCCATGCTCCCGGACGCGCCCGAGCCGGGGGAGATGTGGAAATAGTCGGCGTACATGACGGCGTGCGGGGATGAGATGATCAAAACCTCCGGCTCCCATTCCGCCACCCGCCGGGCGGCAGCGCGGTACGCGTCAATGGTGGCCTGGACCTGTTGCTTCTGGCCCCGGCCTACGGTGGGGATGATGAGAGGGGGGTGTGGTACAATGACGGCTCCGATCATTGGCATTTTGATCGCTCCTTCATAAGAAAACATTGGCAAGTGGAATCGCTTCACAGAACCATAACCAGCGTGCCTGCGCCAATCAGGAGGCATCCAATGACGGACTTGGGCGTGAACTTCTCGTGGAGAAACACCCCCGCCATCACCAGCGTGATGACCACGCTCAGCTTGTCGATGGGCACCACCTTGGACACCTCGCCGATTTGGATGGCCCGGTAGTAGCACAGCCAGGACGCGCCGGTGGCCAGCCCGGATAAAATGAGAAACAGCCAGCTTTTCCGGCTGATCTCCGCAATGCCGACCTGGGTGTTGGTGAGGAACACCATGCCCCAGGCCATAGCGACTACCACCATGGTGCGGATGGCGGTGGCCAGGTTGGAGTTGACGCCGTCGATCCCCACCTTGGCAAGGATGGAGGTGAGTGCGGCAAATACGGCGGACAGCAGCGCAAAAATGAACCACATGTCTATCGCTCCTATGCAGATTCTGCCCATAGTGTAGCACGCCAGAGGCTACTTTACAATCCTGAACTTGTATGAGGTATTTTCAAGAGAAGGATTATGTGATAAAATGACAAATACAATGCTGATGCTGCCAACAAGCAGGAGAAAACGATCAATGCGTCGAGAAGGAGTGCTGAGCGTGACAGGCAATCAGATGTTAATTATCGATCAATTTCGGGAATGCTTAAAGGATGTGCCTTTGGGGACGAGGATGAAGCGGCAAGAGATTATTGATCTTGTCCATGAAAAATTTGGAACGAACCCCTCCGGTATTATCCCCAGCGACTATTGCTACAATATGATGAATCAGGGGATTTCTGATCATCATGCGGCTTTTTTCCTGAACGTTGGAACCGGCCTCTATGAGTATGTCGGCGAGGGGTACCGCCGCCCCACGATTGAGGATGTTATTTCTGCGTACAAGGCAGACTTTCCCCGCAGGGATGATGAGGAACGGTATAAATGGGAGGTAATCAGCCGCTACAAAAAGCATTGGAATATAGAGACTGAGGATTTTGCCGGGATGCTTCGGGAGGCATTGCGCTGGGCAGGGGAGAAGTATAAGCGTCCGCGGGACGGTAAACAGGACGGCGGAAATTTGCTGACCTCCTCCATGTACTATCCCTACAAAATGATCTGTGCTTTTGCCCTGCAGGAGCCGGAAACTGTCCGAAAGCTGTTCAGAATTCTTTTGGATGAGAGCAGGCCGTTGTCCCTGCGATATACTGAATTTCGGGATGGCTGTGATAAATGTCTGGAGCGGTATCGAAACTCTGATCCAAGCCGAAGAAAGGCAAATAATCACTATCAGGATTTACGGGCAATTTCCGTTTATCTTGCATTTGAGTATCCTGAGAAATACTATCTCTACAAATATACAATGTATAAAGACTTTGCGAATCTGCTGGGTTTCCAATCGATTCGGCAGACGACCCAAGGGAGTAAAGCCGAACTGGCACTGACGGAATACAGCAAACTTTGCGAAAAAGTTCTGGAAGCTGTCCAAAAGGATGCCGGTCTGCGGGAGATGAGCAAGGCACGGCTGGACGAAGCTTGCTATCAGGATCCGGCATTCCATCTTCTGACGATGGACATTATCTATTATGGCAGCCAGCTGGCGCAAGAGGAGGCATGCAAGGTGAGCGGAATTCTCAGTGGGCAGGGGAGCTCTAGGGTAGACACTGGCAAGAACACGATTTTATATGGCCCTCCCGGCACCGGAAAGACCTATCACACTGTGATCTATGCAGTTGCCATCATCGAAAATAAACCCTTGGCCGAGATTCAGTCGGAACCGTATGAGAATGTGATCAAACGCTATGGTGGCTATAAAGCGGACGGCCTGATTGAGTTCACTACCTTCCACCAGTCCTATGGATATGAGGAGTTCATTGAGGGGATCAGGCCGATTATGGAGCAGGGGGATGAGGACGCAAAAGGGATTGAATATGAAATCGCTCCCGGCGTTTTCAAATCCTTTTGTGATCGTGCAAGCCAGCCAATCGCAAAGCAGGATCGCCAGGGATTCGGGCTGAATGATGCTCCCGTTGTGTGGAAGGTGTCCCTGTGGGGAACGGGAGAGAATCCTGTCAGGACAGAATGCATGGAGAATAACCATATTCGGATTGGCTGGGACGGCTATGGGGAGATGATTACAGACGAAACCGAGTATTTTGACGGCGGCCGTAATGTCTTGAATGCCTTTATAAATCGGATGAAGGTGGGTGATCTGGTATTTTCCTGCTATAGCTCGACTACTGTTGACGCGATCGGTGTGGTCACGGGCGAATACGAATGGCATGACGAATACGAGGAACTTAAGAGGTTGAGACAGGTAAAGTGGCTGGTAAAAGGCATCTATGAAGATATCACCACGTTGAATGGCGCAACGATGACACTCGCTTCAGTCTACAGACTCAATATTTCTGCCGCTGATGCAATGGCGTTGGTGTTGAAGCATTTTAAAGGCCAGCCCAAAGCACAGCCAAACAGCAATTATGTCTTTGTGATTGATGAGATCAACCGTGGCAATATTTCCAAAATTTTTGGGGAGTTGATCACACTGATGGAACCGTCGAAGCGGATCGGGCAGCCGGAAGGGACAACGGTCAAATTGCCATATTCACAAAAACCCTTCGGTATCCCGGATAACGTGTATCTGATTGGCACCATGAACACGGCCGACCGCTCCATCGCAACCATAGATACAGCCCTGCGCCGCCGCTTCCGATTTAGGGAAATGCAGCCTGATCCCAAAGTGCTGGAGGGCGTCAGCGTGGAGGATATCTCCATCAAGGAGCTGTTGGAACGCATGAACAAAAAAATAACCGTCCTCTATGACCGGGAACATACGATTGGCCATGGTTATTTTATGCCGCTCAAGGATAACCCGGCTATTGAGCAGTTAGCGGATATCTTTGAGAATCAAATCATACCGCTGCTCCAGGAGTATTTCTACGATGACTATGAAAAGATCCGGCTTGTGCTGGGCGACAACAACAAAGATACGCAGGCAGAACAGTTCATTATCGCGAGAAGCATTAACTGCCCGGAGCTGTTCGGCAATACGGATATGGACTTGGAGGAAGCTTTCTCTTATGAGATCAACCGGGCCGCTTTTGACAACATCAATGCTTACCGCTCTATTTAGTGATGACACGGGTGTAAAAAGGTGTATTGAGGTATCGCTATGAACAAAAGGAATCTGATCCCCATCAGAGAATATGAATCTTTTGTATCAGACAGGGAGGCAGCCGG
Organism: uncultured Oscillospiraceae bacterium; assembly: GCA_910585265.1. Lineage (GTDB taxonomy): Bacteria > Bacillota > Clostridia > Oscillospirales > Oscillospiraceae > Enterenecus. The sequence continues at coordinate 58,469 of CAJUCA010000012.1, forward strand.
GTGTATCACCTTGCCGGAACACACGTTTGAGCAGCTTGAGAAATTTCTGCTTTTGAACCGGGGCAGGGGGGATGACGCGCTGGAGCTGATGGGCCTGTCGGCCCGCAAAGGGATTGGCAAAATGATCACCGCAAAAAATTACATCGGCCTCATCGCGATGAATGATGGCACCATGATTGAGATCCTTCCAAAGATTTGTTCCAAAACGGGCGATGGAGATAGCCGGGTCAAAAGGCTGGTCGTAGAGATGTTGAGGTCACTTCGCGATATGCCCTACAAATCTGTCCAGACCGCCCACGTCAACGTTGATAGGATGAACCTCTTTGAAATTTTCATCAGAATGTTCCTTGATGAAGTGTTCGCCATCGTCAAGCGCGGCTTGCAAAGCGGCTATAAAGCGGTGGAATCCAACGAGAACACGGTGAAAGGGAAGATCGTTTTCCCGGAACATATCAAACGGAATTTCGCCCACAAAGAGCGTACATTTGTAAAGTTCGACGAATTCAACCATAACCGTCCGGAAAACAAGCTGATCAAAGCGGCGCTATTGTATCTTTACCGCAAAACAACGTCCATTCGGAATAAAGCGGATATAAAAACCCTATTGAACATGTTTGCCGGGGTGGATGCTTCGACAGACCATGAGGGGGACTTTATAAAATGCGTTTCGGAGCGGAACATGTGGGATTATGAAACGGCACTTCTCTGGTGCAGGGTATTCCTCACAGGCAGGAGCTTTACTTCCTTTGCCGGATCCGAGGTGGCTTACGCCCTGCTTTTCCCAATGGAAATCCTGTTTGAACGTTTTGTTGCCCTAAAACTCAAAAAGCTCTTATCGGGAAACGAGTTCCAGGTATCTGTCCAGGACAGGACATATCACCTGTTTGACGATCCGGACAAACGTTTTTCCATGAGGCCGGATATCGTTGTAAGACGCAAATCAGATGGGGTCATTTTTGTCATGGACACCAAATGGAAGCTCCTGTCCAATGCAAAAGCCAACTACGGCATTGCCCAAGCGGATATGTACCAGATGTATGCCTATCAGAAAAAGTACGCCGCAAACTCTGTTATCCTGCTTTATCCGATGACAGATATGGTATCGGATAAGGCCATTGAGTTTCACTCTGGCGATGGTGTTACTGTACGGGTCATGTTTCTTGATTTGTTTGAGCTGGCAGGGAGCCTAAAGAAAATATACACACTGCTTAAAAACTAATGCGGTAAATACAAGGAAGATGGATGATGGAGCATACTCCGTTTCATGACTACTACATATCCAGGATGCTTGAGGAACTATCTGACAAGGATAGGTTTGTGCCGGTCTATGCCTCATCCAACAGCAAAATCTATCCCTTCCAGATTGCGGCGGCGGACTTTGCCATCCGCTCCCCGTATCAAAAAGGCGCGGTGCTGTGCGATGAGGCCGGGTTAGGCAAGAGCCACGAGGCCATGCTGGTTATCACCCAGAAGTGGCTGGGGGGGCGGCGCATCCTGCTGGCTGTTCCCAACAGCGACCTGCTCTGCCAGTGGACAGAACTGATGGAAAAGTTCTATTCCGTCCCCTATGTCATTCTCTCCACCCGCGCCCAGTGGGATGCTTTGGCAATTGCGGACGAGCCAAATCCATTCCTCCAGGACGCCGTTGTCATTACCACCTACGACTTTGCCGCCGGGCACGAGGACGAGGCTGGGGCCGTGCCCTGGGATCTGGCGATATTCGAGGAGGCCAACGCCCTCTCAACCGTCTACCAGGAGGGCAATCAACAGGC
>CAJUCA010000013.1 GCA_910585265.1 uncultured Oscillospiraceae bacterium
CCCGCCTTGGGGTACTCGTCCACCTTGAACTCCACCATTTCCTTCTTCTTCTTGATCATCACGGGGACGATCTCGTCCACGAACTTGCCCGCGGCCTGGGCGGCCTCGGTCTTCTGCTGGGAGCTGGCGGCGAACTCGTCCAGCTCCTCCCGGGTGATGCCCCAGATGTCGCAGATGTTCTCGGCGGTGGTGCCCATGTGGTAGTTGTTGTAGGCGTCCCACAGGCCGTCGTTCACCATGGTGTCCACGATCTTGTTATTGCCCATGCGGGCGCCCATCCGGGCGGAGGGGATGGAGTAGGGGGCCATGGTCATGTTCTCGGTGCCGCCGCAGACCACCACGTCCGCGTCCCCGGCCAGGATGGCCCGGGCGGCCTCGATGACGGACTTCATGCCGGAGCCGCACACCATGCCCACGGTGTAGGCGGGGACGGAGAAGGGCAGGCCGGCCTTGACGCCCACCTGACGGGCGGGGTTCTGGCCCTGGCCGGCGGTGAGGATGCAGCCGAACATCAGCTCGTCCACCTGCTCGGGCTTCAGGCCCGCCCGCTCCAGCGCGGCCTTGACCACTACCGCGCCCAGATCGGCGGCGGGGGTGTTGGCCAGGGAGCCCTGGAACGCGCCCACCGCCGTGCGGCAGCAGCTGACAACATATAAATCTTTCATGTGCGATGACCTCCATACAGAAAATGTAAATTTGCGGGGGGATGTATAACCATACAAAGTATATACTCATCCGCCCAAAAAATCAACAGGAAAACGGAGGTTTTTGTGAAAAAAGCCCTCCCGGGCCGGGGAGCGGAAAAAACTTCTTGTGCTGGGCGGCGTCATACCGTATAATAAAGGCATCCAAACAGGCGATTTTGACGGAATACGGGAGGAGACTATGATGAAACGGTTTTTCGCGCTGCTGCTGGCCCTGGCTCTGATCCTGGCGGCCCTGCCGGGCACCGCGCTGGCGGCGGGGGACGGGCTGCGCACCGGGTACTTCACCGACGCGGCGGACGCCGCCTACGCCGGGGGCACCCCCGGCGGGCATACGCTGAACAGCGTGGAGCAGAAGATCTACAACAGCCTCAAGGCCAGCTTCGGCAGGGTGGCGGCGGGGGAGCTGTCCAGCTCGGAGTTCAAGCTGGACACCACGGGCCTGGGCATCACCCGGAGCGGCGGGCGGCTCCAGGGGCTGGACAGCGGGGCCGTCCTCACCGCACTGCTGATGGACTGCCCCTACGAGCAGTACTGGTTTGACAAGACCGAGGGCTGGCAGGCGGCCTACAGCTACAGCTCCGCCACGGGCGCGGTGTCCTCCATCACCTTCCGGTGCGCCGTCTCCCAGGACTACGCCAAGACCGCCCCCGGCGGCGAGAACTATTACCTCTACCAGCCCGACCCCGCCAAGACCCGGGCGGCGGCCGCCGCCGTCCGCAACGCCCAGGCGGTGGTGGAGCAGCACAAAAACAGCTCCGACTACGACAAGCTGTCCGCCTACCGGGACTACATCTGCGATCAGGTGGACTACCACAAGGCCGCCGCCCAGGGGAACGGCTACCCCTTCGGCGACCCCTGGCAGCTGGTGTCCGTGTTCGACAACGACCCCGCCACCAACGTGGTGTGCGAGGGGTACGCCAAGGCGTTCAAGTACCTGTGCGACCTGTCCAGCTTCTCCAACGACATCGGCTGCTACCTGGTGACCGGCACCACCACCGGGCCCCATATGTGGAACCTGGTGCGGGTAAACGGCCAGAGCTACATGGCGGACCTGACCAACAGCGACTCCGAGTGGGGGCGGCTGGGGGACCTGTTCCTGGCCGGGGCCGCCAACGCCACGGCGGACGGCTTCACCATCCAGTGCCCCCGGCACGACCTGGGCAGCTACCACTATCCCGCCACCACCAGGAGCTACGCCTACCAGGAGGAGACTGCCGCGTACTACGGCGGGCAGTTCCTCACCCTGGCCCCCGCCAGGCTGGACCCGGCCTCCCTGTCCAAGCCCGCGCCGGAGCCTGTCCCCGTTCCCGGGGGGGCCTTTGACGACGTGGACCCCGGGGACTTTTTCGCCCAGGCGGTGGACTGGGCGGTGTCCGCCAAGGTGACCCGCGGCGTCACCGGCACCACCTTCGTCCCAGGCCGCAGCTGCACCCACGCCGAGATCCTCACCTTCCTGTGGCGGGCCAAGGGGGAGCCGCGGGACAGCTCCTACGTTGCCCCCGTCTGGGCGGGGCTGGAGCCGGGGCACTACGCCTATACCGCCCTGGGCTGGGCGGATACCCTGGGTATGCTGGGCGGACTGCCCGCCAACGGCGGACCCGGCGCGTTCTGCACCCGCGCCCAGGCCATGGACTACATCTGGGCCGCCTTCGGCAGGCAGGCGGGCGGCTCCGCCAGCTTCTCCGACGTGCCCGGCCGCTACGCCCAGGCGGTGTCCTGGGCGGTGGACAACGGGATCACCAACGGCACCGGGGGCGGCAAGTTCAGCCCCGACCTGGTGTGCGACCGGGGCACCATCGTCACCTTCCTCCACCGGGCCTTTGTGGAGGAGGTCCGTTTGAAATAACGGAAAACAAATACAGCGGCGGGAGGACAATTCCTCCCGCCGTTTTCTGCATTTTCCGGTTATGCCTTGGCCCGCCGCACCGCCTTTTCGATCTCACAGATCACCAGCGGCGTCAGGGACAGCCCCAGCACCACCAGCCACTCCACCGCATTCAGGGCGCACACCTGGAAGATGGCCTGGAAGGGGGGAGCCAGCAGCACGATGAGCTGGAGGCCCATGCCCACCAGGAACGCCTTGTTCATCGCCGGGTTGGACAGCAGGCCCAGGCGGGCGATGGACTGGGTCTCGCTGCGCACGTCGAAGGCGTGGAACAGCTGGCAGAAGGTGAGGGTGGCGAAGGCCATGGTATTCGCCGTGGCGTCCGCCAGGGCGGGGTCGCTGAGCACGTACTCCCCCAGCCAGTAGGCCGCCAGCGTCAGCAGGCCCACCATCACCCCCTGCCACGCCAGCCGGAGGGAGAACGCCCGGTCAAACAGGGGCTGGGAGGCGGGGCGGGGCTTCTCCCGCATGACGGACGGCTCCACCGGCTCCATGCCCAGGGCCAGGGCGGGGAGGGAGTCCGTCACCAGATTCAGCCACAGCAGCTGCACCGCCACCAGGGGCTGCTGGTGGAAGTTGAACAGGGTGGCTAAAAACAGGGTGATGATCTCCCCGATGTTGCAGGACAGCAGGTAGTGGATGGCCTTCTTGATGTTGGCGTAGATGCCTCGGCCCTGCTCCACCGCGCGGACGATGGTGGCGAAATTGTCGTCGGTGAGGATCATGTCCGCCGCGCCCTTGGCCACGTCGGTGCCGGTGATGCCCATGGCGCAGCCGATGTCCGCGGCCTTCAGGGCGGGGGCGTCGTTCACCCCGTCCCCGGTCATGGCCACCACCATGCCCTTCTTCTGCCACGCCTTGACGATGCGCATTTTGTGTTCCGGGGACACCCGGGCGTAGACGGAGAATTTGTCCACGTCCTGCTCCAGCAGCTCCTGGGGCATGAAGTCCAGGTCCTCCCCGGTGATGGCCAGATCCCCGTCCCGGAAGATGTCCAGCTCCCGGGCGATGGCCACGGCGGTGAGCTTGTGGTCCCCGGTGATCATCACGGGGCGGATGCCCGCGGCGTAGCACTGGGCCACCGCCTCCTTCGCCTCCAGCCGGGGCGGGTCGATCATGCCCACCAGCCCCGCGAAGGTCAGATCCCGCTCCAGCGTCTCGCTGGTCAGCTCCCGGGGCAGCTCGTCCACGTCCTTGTAGGCGCAGGCCAGCACCCGCAGGGCCCGCTCCGCCATGGCGGCGTTGGCGGCGGCGGCTTCCCGGGCCAGGGCAGCGTCCAGGGGGCGCGTCCCGTCCGCCAGGGCGCGGGCGCACCGGGACAGCAGCACGTCCGGCGCGCCCTTCACCATCACCCGGTATTTCCCGTTCAGCGGGTGGACGGTGCTCATCAGCTTCCGCTCGGAGTCGAAGGGCAGCTCCGCCACCCGGGGCAGCTCCTGCTCCAGGGCGTTTTTGTCCAGGCCCTCCAGAAGGGCCGCGTCCACAAAGGCGGTCTCGGTGGGGTCCCCGGCGGTCTTTCCGTCGGGGGCGAGCACCGTGTCGTTGCACAACGCCCCGATGGTGAGCACCTCCCGGCGGTGCCTGTCCCCGCAGGTCCACACCTGCTGGACGGTCATGCGGTTCATGGTGAGGGTGCCCGTCTTGTCGGAGCAGATCACCCCGGCGCAGCCCAGGGTCTCCACGGCGGGCAGCTTCTTCACGATGGCGTTGTGCTTCACCATCCGCTGTACGCCCAAGGCCAGCACGATGGTGACGATGGCGGGCAGGCCCTCCGGGATGGCGGCCACCGCCAGGGACACCGCCGCCATCAGCATCTCCAGGATGGGCCGGTGGTACAGCAGGCCCACCCCGAACATCACCGCGCACACCGCCAGACACACAAAGGACAGGGTTTTGGAGATCTCCGCCATCTTCCGCTGGAGGGGGGTGTCCCCGTCCTTCTCCCCCAGCAGCATTCCGGCAATGCGGCCCACCTCGGTGTCCATGCCCGTGCCCGTCACCACGCAGACGGCCCGTCCGTTGGTAATGACGGTGGACGAGATCACCATATTCACCCGGTCGCCCAGCACCGTCTCCGGCGGCAGGGCCTCCACCGCCTGCTTGGTGACGGGGACGGACTCCCCGGTCATGGCGGACTCGTCCGCCTTCAGGTTGGCGCACTCCAAAATCCGGGCGTCGGCGGGCACCAGATCCCCCGCCTCCAGGACGATGATGTCCCCGGGCACCAGCCCGTCCGTCTCCAGGGGCTGCTGGGTCCCGCCCCGGATCACCTTCGCCAGCGGCGCGGACATTTTTTGCAGGGCCTCCAACGCCTTTTCCGCGCTGTTCTCCTGGGTGATGGAGATGACGGCGTTCACCAGCACGATCACCAGGATGATCACCGCCTCCACCCAGTCCTCCCCGCCGGAGGAGAGGAGGGACAGCCCCGCCGCCGCCAGCAGCACCAGGATCATGGGGTCCCGGAGCTGGTTCAGGAAGCGGAGCCAAAGGGGCTCCTTTTTGGCCCCGGACAGCTTGTTGGGGCCGTACTGCGCCAGCCGCTCCTGGGCCTGCCGGGAGGACAGGCCGGACTGGCGGCTGGTGCCCAGCCCGGACAGCACCTCGCCGGGGGACTTGGCGTACCATTGGTTCATGTGGGCAACACTCCTTTTATCCTGCTAAAATAATACCAGAGATCGGGGTCGAATGATAGGGAAGCCGGGACAAGCCCCGGAGAAAATTCCGGGAACGGGCGGCACGGCTCCTCCGGCTCCGGAAAAGAAAAAAGACCCATCCACAGCCCGAGCCGTGGATAAGTCTTACCGTTTCATCCGGAACCAGGCGGCGCGCGCCTTGCTGTTGGCCTCCGTCGCGGGGCAGGACCCCGCCGGCTACTCCCTTATCGCAGGGGAGATCATACCAGAAAGCGGGGCGGCTGTCAAGTGCGGCGGGGGTGACAATTTCCCGGGAATGACAAACGGGGGGGCAAAACGGCCCGCAAAAAGACAGCCGCCTGACGGCGGCTGTCTTTCGTTGCAGGTTTCAGCGCAGGCTTACTCGGCCACGTCGATAACGACGCCGGAGCCCACGGTGCGGCCGCCCTCGCGGATGGCGAAGCGCAGGCCCTTCTCAATGGCGATGGGGGTGATCAGCTCCACGTTCATGTCCACGTTATCGCCGGGCATACACATCTCGGTGCCCTCGGGCAGGGTGATGACGCCGGTCACGTCGGTGGTACGGAAGTAGAACTGGGGACGGTAGTTGTTGAAGAAGGGGGTGTGGCGGCCGCCCTCGTCCTTGGACAGGACGTACACCTGGCCCACGAACTTGGTGTGGGGGTGGATGGAGTTGGGCTTGCACAGCACCTGGCCGCGCTCGATCTCGTCCTTGTTGACGCCGCGGAGCAGGCAGCCCACGTTGTCGCCGGCCTCCACGTAATCCAGGGTCTTGCGGAACATCTCCATGGAGGTGACCACGGTGGACTTCTTCTCCTCGGACAGGCCCACGATCTCCACGGTCTCGCCCGCCTTCAGCTGGCCGCGCTCCACACGGCCGGTAGCCACGGTGCCGCGGCCGGTGATGGTGAACACATCCTCCACGGGCATCAGGAAGGGCAGGTCGGCCTTGCGGTCGGGAGTGGGGATGTAGCTGTCAACAGCGTCCATCAGCTCCTTGATGCAGGTGAAGTCGGGGTCGTCCTTGTTGCCGGACTCGTTGGTCAGGGCGTTCAGGGCGGAGCCCTTGATGATGGGCAGATCGTCGCCGGGGAACTCGTAGAAGGACAGGGTCTCGCGGACCTCCATCTCCACCAGCTCCAGCAGCTCCTCGTCGTCCACCTGGTCGCACTTGTTCAGGAACACCACGATGGCGGGCACGCCCACCTGACGGGCCAGCAGGATGTGCTCCTTGGTCTGGGCCATGGGGCCGTCGGTGGCGGCGATCACCAGGATCGCGCCGTCCATCTGCGCCGCGCCGGTGATCATGTTCTTGATATAGTCGGCGTGGCCCGGGCAGTCCACGTGGGCGTAGTGCCGGTTGGCGGTCTCGTACTCGATGTGGGCGGTGTTGATGGTCACGCCGCGCTCGCGCTCCTCGGGCGCGCTGTCGATGCTGGAATAGTCGCTGTAGTCGGCCCAGCCCTGGAGGGCCAGCCACTTGGTGATGGCGGCGGTCAGGGTGGTCTTGCCGTGGTCCACGTGGCCGATGGTGCCGATGTTGACGTGGGGCTTGGTACGCTCAAACTTTTGCTTGGCCATTTTGAGTTTCCTCCTTAATCTGGTTAAAGTTTAAAATTGTGAAAGAAAAAACTATGATGGGATTATTCTATCCCATAGCGGCGGAAATTGCAACTACAATTTTACGCAGCGTGCTGGTCAGTCCTCTTTCCGCCCGCGCTGGGCGATGATCTTCTCCGCGATGCTCTTGGGGATCTCCACGTAGCTGTGGGGCTCCATGGTGTACTGGCCCCGGCCCTGGGTGCGGGAGCGCAGGTCGGTGGCGTAGCCGAACATCTCGGACAGGGGGACCAGAGCGTCCACCTGGGTGGCTCCGGGTCGGGCCTCCTGGCCCTGGATCTGGCCCCGGCGGCTGGTGATGTCGCCGATGACGTTGCCCAGGTACTCGTCGGGGGCAATGACGGACACCTTCATGATGGGCTCCAGCAGGCAGGCCCCGGCCTTGCGGCAGGCCTCCTTGAAGGCCATGGAGCCGGCGATCTTGAACGCCATCTCGGAGGAGTCCACCTCGTGGTAGGAGCCGAAGGTCAGGTGGACCTTCACGTCCACCACCGGGTATCCGGCCATCACGCCGGCCTGCATGGCCCCCTGGATGCCCTGATCCACGGCGGGGATGAACTCCTTGGGAATCACGCCGCCGGTGATCTCGTTGAGGAACTCGTAGCCCTTGCCGGGCTCGTTGGGCTCCACGGTGATGACCACGTGGCCGTACTGGCCCTTGCCGCCGGACTGGCGGGCGTACTTGGTGTCCTGCTTGACGGACTGCTTGATGGTCTCCTTGTAGGCCACCTGGGGCGCGCCCACGTTGGCCTCCACCTTGTACTCGCGGAGCAGGCGGTCCACGATGATCTCCAGATGGAGCTCGCCCATGCCGGCGATGATGGTCTGACCGGTCTCCTCGTCGGTGTAGGTCTTGAAGGTGGGGTCCTCCTCGGCCAGCTTCATCAGGGCGATGCCCATCTTCTCCTGACCGGCCTTGGTCTTGGGCTCGATGGCCACCCGGATCACGGGCTCGGGGAACTCCATGGACTCCAGGATGACCGGGTGCTTCTCGTCGCACAGGGTATCGCCGGTGGTGGAATTCTTCAGGCCGATGACGGCGGCGATGTCGCCGGAGTACACGGTCTCGATATCCTCCCGGTGGTTGGCGTGCATTTGCAGAATCCGGCCGATGCGCTCCTTCTGCTTCTTGGTGGAGTTGAGCACCTGGGTGCCGGTGTTCAGCGTGCCGGAATAGACCCGGATGAAGGACAGCCGGCCCACGAAGGGATCGGTGGCGATCTTAAAGGCCAGGGCGGAGAAGGGCTCGTCGTCAGAGGACGGCCGTTCCTCCTCCTCCTCGGTGTCCGGGTTCACGCCCTTGATGGGCGGGATGTCCACAGGGGAGGGCATATAGTCCACAATCGCGTCCAGCAGCTTCTGCACGCCCTTGTTGCGGTAAGAGGTGCCGCACACCACCGGCACCAGCAGGTTGTCGATGGTGCCCCGGCGCAGGGCCTTCCGCAGCAGCTCGGTGGGGATGGGCTGCTCCTCCAGGGCCAGCTCCATGATCTCCTCGTCGATGTCGGCGCAGGCGTCCACCAGCTTGGTGCGGTACTCCTGGGCCAGCTCCATCATGTCGGCGGGTATGTCCTCCACCCGCATATCCTTGCCCATCTCGTCGTAGTAGATGTCGGCGTTCATCTCCACCAGGTCGATGATGCCCTTGAAGGTCTCCTCGGCCCCGATGGGGAGCTGGATGGGCACGGCGTTGGCCTTGAGCCGGTCGTGGATCATGTGCAGGACGTTGAAGAAGTCCGCGCCCATGATGTCCATCTTGTTGACGTAGATCATCCGGGGGACCTTGTAGTGGTCCGCCTGACGCCACACGGTCTCGGACTGGGGCTCCACGCCGCCCTTGGCGCACATGACGGTGACAGAGCCGTCCAGCACCCGCAGGGAACGCTCCACCTCCACGGTGAAGTCCACGTGGCCCGGGGTGTCGATGATGTTGATCCGGGTCTGGGGGAACTGGTTGGCGGTGCCCTGCCAATAGCAGGTGGTGGCGGCGGAGGTGATGGTGATGCCCCGCTCCTGCTCCTGGGCCATCCAGTCCATGGTGGCGGTGCCGTCATGGGTCTCGCCGATCTTGTAGTTCACGCCGGTGTAGTACAGGATGCGCTCGGTGGTGGTGGTTTTGCCGGCGTCGATGTGGGCCATGATGCCGATATTTCTGGTATTTTCCAGAGAAACTTTTCTTGCCATGTTGGTTTGTGTCCTCCGTCCTTACCAGCGGTAGTGGGCAAACGCCTTGTTGGCCTCGGCCATCTTGTGGGTGTCCTCGCGCTTCTTCACGGAGGATCCGGTGTTGTTGGCCGCGTCCATGATCTCGCCGGCCAGCCGCTCCTTCATGGTCTTCTCGCCGCGGTTGCGGGAGTAGGTGGTCAGCCAGCGCAGGCCCAGGGTCTGCCGGCGTTCGGGCCGGACCTCCATGGGGACCTGGTAGGTGGAGCCGCCCACACGGCGGGACTTGGTCTCCAGGGACGGCATGATGTTCTCAATGGCGGTGGTGAACACCTCCAGAGGCTCTTTGCCGGTCTTATCCTTGATGATGTCAAAAGCACCATAGACGACCTTCTGGGCCACGCCCTTCTTGCCGTCCAGCATGATGCTGTTGACGAGCTTAGTGACTAAGACGGAATTATACAGCGGGTCGGGCAGAACCTCCCGCTTGGGTACGTTACCACGTCTGGGCACTTCGCTTCCCTCCTTCTATATAGAATTAGAATTCACAGGTACTCGCCGCGCTGGGCACGGCGTGTAATGCCTGTCCGAGGTTTCCCCATTCGGCATCTGCCCCGCAGGGGCGCGCATCGTGCGCCCGCCCGCTTCCGGCGTCCCGTGCCAGCGGGCGGACAATGCCCGCCCCTGCACAGGTGCCGCAGATACGTATATGGTTAAACACCCGGCAAGGCTTTCGGCCTTGCGCGTGTGCGCAAAACTCGTTGTGGGTCAAGGCGGCAGGATATCCCCGCGCGGCTTGACGAGAGGCGGGCCGATGGGGACATCGGCCCCTACCGAAATAATTTTCCTGGAAAATTATTTCTTCTTGGCCTTGGGCCGCTTGGCTCCGTACTTGGAGCGGGCCTGCATCCGGCCGTTGACGCCCTGGGTGTCCAGCGTACCGCGGATGATGTGGTAACGGACGCCGGGCAGATCCTTCACACGGCCGCCGCGGATCATGACCACGGAGTGCTCCTGAAGATTGTGGCCCACGCCGGGGATATAGGCGGTGACCTCGTAGCCGTTGGTCAGGCGCACACGGGCGATCTTCCGCAGGGCGGAGTTGGGCTTCTTCGGGGTGGAGGTACGCACCGCGGTGCAGACGCCCCGCTTCTGGGGAGAGGGGAGATCCGTCTCCTTGTTCTTCAGGGTGTTCAGACCGTGCTGCATGGCGGGAGAATTGGACTTGTAGGTGGCCTTCTCCCGGCCCTTGCGGACCAGTTGGTTAAAAGTAGGCATGATGTTCCTCCTTTCAATAGATATATATTTTAACGAATCATCCGGGGATTATTCGCTAAAACCGGAAAAAATTGGGGCGCGGTTCAAAGCTCGGCGGCAGCGGCGGCCCCCACGGTGATCCCGCACGCATGGCCCAGCTCCTTCCGGGAGCCGAACCAGACGGTTTCCACGCCCTGGGCCACGGCCTGCTCCGCCAGGGCCCGGGTGAGCTGGGGATCCGCGTCCCGCGCCAGCAGCAGCCGCCTGGCGCGGCCGCCGGACAGGGCCCGCCGGACCTGCTTGACGCCCGCCACCGTGGACAGGCGATCCGGTTCCTTTGCCATGAAAAGGCCCCCCTTCCGCATACCAACGCAATGTTGAATTATACCATAGCAAAACCGGGCCGTCAAGGGCGAATCCCATGGGAAATCCCTTTTTTTCCGGGGGTTTCCCAACAGATTCGCCAAAACCGCCCCCCGGCGGCGGCCCGGGGCATAAAAATTTCGTCCAAAATTCCGTCCGGGAAAAAAAGTGCTTGCATTTTCCCGCGGGACGTGATATCATACACCTTGCGTTTACAAGGGGCCGCTGTGCCCTTGACTTTTCATCGACAGAAAGAGGTGAATCCCCATGAAGGAAGGCATCCATCCCAACTACAACCACACCACCATTACGTGCGCGTGCGGCAACGTGATCGAGACTGGCTCGACCAGGAAGGACATCAAGGTGGAAGTCTGCTCCAAGTGTCACCCCTTCTACACCGGTAAGCAGAAGATGGTGGATACCGGCGGACGCGTCAGCCGCTTCAACAAGAAGTTCGGCCTGGGCTGAAACCCTGTCACTCCAAAGAACCGCTGCCCATGGGCCGCGGTTCTTTCTCTTTTTTCCGGCGTACCGCATATACTACACAGGAAAACCCTGTAGGGGAGGGGCTTGCCCCTCCCGCCTTAAAGGGGCAGAAACCCTTTCCCCAGGAGGGGCAAGCCCCTCCCCTACTCATTATTTTTGTGGAGGTATCCCGCCATGTTTCAGAAGGCAGATCCCAAGTCCCTGACCCTCAACCCCTTTTCCGCCGTGGGCGACCAGTGGATGCTTATCGCCGCCGGAACGCCGGACCGCTGCAACGCCATGACCGCCTCCTGGGGCGGGCTGGGGGTGCTGTGGGGCGTGCCCATGGCCACCTGCTATATCCGCCCCCAGCGGTACACCAAGGAGTTCGTGGACGGCAGCGGATACTTCACCCTGTCCTTCTTCGATGGGAAGTACCGCCCCCAGCTCAACCTGTGCGGCACCAAAAGCGGCCGGGACGTGGACAAGGTGAAGGAGTGCGGCTTCACCGTGGCCGCCGGGGCGGGCAACGCCCCCTATTTCGAGCAGGCGGACCTGGTGCTGGTGTGCCGCAAGCGGATGGCGGTGCCCATGGACCCCGCCCTCATGCCGGAGGACGTGAAGGAGAAGTGGTACAAGGGCGACTGGCACACCATGTACTGGGGCGAGATCGTGGAGGCGTTGGAGCGGGTGTAACCCCTGCGCACAGGACAGGACAGGACGGACAGGAGGGAACGGCCATGGGCATTTTGAACCTCGCGCTGCTGCAAATCGCCCCCCGGGACACGGTCCAGGGCAATCTGGAGAAGGGCGTGGAATACTGCCGGAGGGCCCGGGAGCTGGGGGCGGACATCGCCCTGTTCCCGGAAATGTGGAGCAGCGGCTACCGCATTTACAACAGGCCCGTCCCGAAGTGGACCGCCGAGGCCATCCCCGCCGATGGACCCTTTGCGGAGGCGTTTCGCGCCCTTGCCGCCCGGCTGGGCATGGCCATCGGCTTGACCCTGCTGGAGCGGTGGGCGGGCGGGCCCCGCAACAGCCTGATCCTGTTCGACCGCTTGGGGCGGCGGCAGTTCGTCTATGGGAAGGTCCATACCTGCGACTTCGACGTGGAGCGGAACCTGACCCCCGGCGACGATTTTTACGTCGCGGAGCTGGACACGGCCTGCGGCCCCGTCCAGGTGGGCGGGATGATCTGCTATGACCGGGAATTTCCCGAGAGCGCGCGGATTCTGATGCTGAAGGGCGCGGAGCTGATCCTTGTGCCCAACGCCTGCCCCATGGAGATCAACCGCCTCAGCCAGCTCCGGGCCAGGGCCTACGAAAACATGACCGCCATCGCCACCTGCAATTACCCCCAGACCGTCCCGGACTGCAACGGCGGTTCCAGCGTGTTCGACGGCGTGGCCTACCTGCCGGAGCTGGAGGGCTCCCGGGACACCTGCATTTTGCAGGCGGACGGCGGAGAAGGCATTTTTATGGCCGGGCTGGACCTGGACCAGCTCCGCCGCTACCGCCAGAGCGAGGTTCACGGCAACGCGTACCGCCGCCCCGCCCGGTACGGCCTGCTGTGCGGCACGGCGGTGGAGGCTCCCTTTATCCGGGAGGGCCGGCGGCAATAAGCTGACGGAATTGATATTTTACGGAGGAACCATACCTATATGTTTGAAAAAACCGAGCTGAAAGAGATCAACCGGGCCGTCCTGGCGGGCCTGAACTCCCCCGCCCTCTCCCAGGAGGAAAACGCCTGCGACGAATCCCTGGACGAGCTGGCCGCCCTGCTGGACACGGCGGGGGGCCTGTGCCTGGGGACGGTGCTGCAAAACCGGGCCGCCCCCGACCCCCGCACCTTCATCGGCGAGGGCAAGGCGGCGGAGATCAAGGAGCTGGTCCAGCGTCTGGGGGCGGACATCGTGATCTTCGACAACCCCCTCTCCCCCTCCCAGCAGCGGGTGCTGACGGAGGAGCTGGGGGTGACGGTGATGGACCGGGCCGCCCTCATCCTGGACATTTTCGCCAAGCGGGCCCGCACCAGCGAGGGCCGTTTGCAGGTGGCCCTGGCCCAGTACAAGTACCTCCTGCCCCGGCTGACGGGTATGTGGAAGCACCTGGAGCGGCAGGAGGGAGCCATCGGCACCCGCGGCCCCGGCGAGACCCAGATGGAGACCGACCGGCGGATCATCCACCGGAAGATCAACAAGCTGGAGGAGGAGCTGAAGGACGTGCGCCGGGTGCGGGCCACCCAGCGGGAGCGACGGGAGAAGAACGAGGTGCCCGTTGTGGCCATCGTGGGCTACACCAACGCGGGCAAGTCCACCCTGCTCAACGCCCTCACCGGGTCGGACATCCCCGCCAACAACCGCCTGTTCGACACGCTGGACACCACCACCCGCACCCTGGACCTGTCCGACACCTGCACGGTGCTCATCTCGGACACGGTGGGCTTCATCTCCAAGCTGCCCCACCAGCTGGTGGACGCCTTCAAGGCCACCCTGGAGGAGCTGACCTTCGCGGATCTGCTCTTACACGTCATCGACGCCTCCGACCCCGGCTGGCGGGAGCAGGCGGCGGTGGTGGACCGCCTCATCCAGGAGCTGGGGGCGGGTGCCACCCCCCGGCTGGAGGTGTTCAACAAGTGCGACAAATTCGTGGGGGATATCCTCCCCCACGGCGAGGACATGGTGAGCATATCCGCCCGCACCGGGGCGGGGCTGGACCATCTCCGCGCCGCCATCGCCCAACGGCTGGACGCGGGGACCCGCCGGGTAGAGCTGGCCCTGCCCTACGACAAGGGCGGGCTTTTGGACCAGCTCTACCGGGAGGCCAAGGTGGAGCAGGTGGAGTATGCCGACGCCATCCTGGTCACCGCAGTGTGCACCCCCAAGACCCTGGGCCGGGTGGGGGAGTATGTGGTGGAGGGCTGAACATCAAAAAAAGGACGCGGAGGGAATTTCCCCCGCGTCCTTTTATAGTCACCGCACTTCAAAAGAAGTAAATCACTTCTTTTGAAGTCTGCGGCGCGAATGCGCCGCAGGGGCCGTGTAGCGGCCTGCGGTGGACTTCATAGCCAAAACACAGCCCATGAAATGGGCTGGCGGGCTTTGCCCGCCTTGAAAATCAGTTACCGATTTTCAAGTGTTTTGACTATATGATTCGTCCCTGAAGTCAAAGAGCTGCTTTGGCTCGATTCTGAGCACATCGCACAGCTTGAACAGCACATCGAAGGAGGGGCCCACCAAGCCCCGCTCGATAGAACTGACATAGGAAGGGGTAATGTCCACAAACTCGGCCAGCATTGATTGGGATAAACGGTTTTTCTTCCGATAGTAAACAACATTCAGCCCAAATTGGATGTAACGGTTCTTGTATTCCGCGTTCATGCCAGCACCCCCCTCTGCTTTATATTTTACAGATGGGACGCAGAAAATTACACATATTGTAATTTGTGTATCTAAATTGACAGTATATATTTTAGGTGTTATAATGTACCCCATAGAGGGGGTGCCGTTCTTATGCAAATCGACACACGCTATCAGGACCCCCGGTGCCAAAGCTGCGAGGCAAAGGACTGCGAGAGCTGCGCCCAATTTGGCACAAGGCTTTTGCTCACGCCGCCCCCTGTCCCCTTTGGAAAACTGATCCGGCGGATCAGAACCGCCGGAGGTCTGGTGCAATATGTTTTTGAGGATCTGCCGGAGCCGTAAAAACGGGTTGCGGAGAGTTACCGCAGCCCTGCCAAACCCGACGCCGCCGCTTGACAAACCGCAGTCGGCCCGTTATAATATAAAAGGGCTATGCACCAAGCGGTCGGCCCTGTCAGTGGAATAGTTTCAGATTAAGAAACCGTCACTTGGCAGAGTGGCGGTTTCTGCTTTTCACGATAATCGTAACAGTATACTGCCCGATATGAAGCGTGATCCGCATCTTGTCACCCCCTTTCGGGGTTATGTGACCGACCGCCTGTCAACTGCTTGTTGGATGTGCATAGCCCGGCCCCTTTTATGGGGCCGCCGTCATTTTAACACAGATTTTGTCAAACCGCAAGGGGTTCGTCCGCTTGACAAACCGCAGACGGCCCGCTATAATATAAGAAGGGCTATGCACCAAGCGGTCGGTCCTACGAAGTGTTAGTTTTTCTCAAAACGAGAAACCGTCACTTGTGGGAGTGGCGGTTTCTGCTTTTCACGATAATCGTAACAGTATACTGCCCGATATGAAGCGTGATCCGCATGAAGTCACCCCCTTTCGGGGTAGTGTGACCGACCGCCTGTCAACTGCTTGCTGGATGTGCATAGCCCGGTCCCTTTTACGGGGCCGCTGTCATTTTAACACGGATTCTGTCAAACCGCAAGGGGGGCTGTTCAAGCCCTCCCTTTTTTGATATAATACCCCCATCCCTGTTGCCAAGGAAGTGACAATCATGCTGGAAAAACAGCTTGCCGCCCAGGTGGTGGCCGAGGTAAAGAAAGCCGTGGTGGGCAAGGACGACATCGTGGTGAAGGCCCTGCTGGCCATTTTGGCCCGGGGCCATCTGCTCCTGGAGGATATCCCCGGCGTGGGCAAAACCACCCTGGCCATCGCTTTCTCCAAGGCCCTGGGCCTGAAGTATAACCGGGTGCAGTTCACCCCCGACGTGATGCCCTCGGACCTCACCGGGTTCTCCCTCTACAACAAGGCCACGGGCCAGATGGAGTACCAGCCCGGGGCATTGCTCTGCAACCTGTTCCTGGCGGACGAGCTGAACCGGGCCACCAGCCGCACCCAGTCCGCCCTGCTGGAGGCCATGGAGGAGGGCAGGGTGACGGTGGACGGGGTGTCCCGCCCGGTGCCCGACCCCTTCCTGGTCATCGCCACCCAGAACCCCGCCGGGGCCTCCGGCACCCAGCTGCTGCCCGACTCCCAGCTGGACCGCTTCGCCCTGCGCTTGAGCATGGGCTACCCCGCCCCGGCGGACGAGCTGGAGCTGCTCCAGCGCAAGCTCCGGGGGGACGCCATGGGGGAGGTGGCCCAGGCCGCCGGCCGCGCCCAGCTCACCGATCTGCGCGCCCAGGTGGACCGGGTGTTTGTGGACAACGAGATCTTGCAGTACGTCCTCCAGCTCGTCCGGGCCACCCGGAGCCATCCGGGACTGGCCCAGGGAGCCAGCCCCCGGGCCGCCATCTCCCTGTGCGCCCTGTGCCGGGGGGTGGCCTACCTCCGGGGCCGGGACTACGTGGTGCCCGGGGACGTGAGCTACATCTGGACGGACGCCATCGCCCACCGCCTGATCCTGCCCGCCGGGGCGGCGGAGGTTGGCAGGCGGACCGTGGACATCGCCGGGGAGGTGCTGGAGTCGGTGCGCCCGCCCCGGCTGCGGTAGGGCCATGTGGCTCCGGCGACTGGCCTGGGCGGCGGCGTTGACGGCCGCGCTGCTGTTCCAGATCACCAACGAAAATTACCTGGGCCGCTTCCTGCTGGCCCTGTGCGTCGCCCTGCCCCCGCTGTCCCTGGCCCTGTCCCTGCCGGGGATGCTCCGGTGCCGCCTTTCCCTGTCCGCCGTCCCCGCCGCCACCGCCCGGGGCGGCGGGGCGGAGTGGGCGGTGGACACCAGCGTCCCGCCCGCCCTGCCCATCGCCCGGATCACCCTGCGGCTGACGGAGGAAAACCTGCTCACCGGGCAGCGGCAGCGGGGGCGGTTCGAGCTCACCGGGGTGGCCCGCCGCCACCCCGCCCGGACGAACGCCCCCACGGAGCACTGCGGCCTGCTGGAGCTGCGGGCGGACAAGCTCCGGGTGTGGGACTGCCTGGGGCTGTTCTCCCTGCGCCTGCCCCCGCCCGCCCCGGCCCGGCTGCTGTGCCTGCCCCTGCCCGTCCAGGCGGACCCGCCCCGGATCCCGGAGGGGGCGGGCCAGCGTCCCACCCCCCGGAACGCCGCCCGCCGGGGTCCGGGGGAGGACTACGACCTGCGGGAATACCGCCCCGGCGACCCCCTGCGGTCGGTGCACTGGAAGCTGTCCTCCAAGTGGGACCAGCTCATCGTGAAGGAGCGGGCGGAGGCCGTCACCCCCCTGCCCCTGCTCACCCTGGACCGCTTCGGCACCCCCGGGGAGCTGGACGCCCTGCTGGACCGGGCGGCGGGCATGAGCCGCGCCCTGCTGGACGCCCAGCAGCCCCACGCCCTCCTCTGGCTGGACGGGGCGGGGGAGCCTCAGCTCCACCCTGTGGCGGACGAGGGGGAGTTCCACCGTATGCTCACCGCCCTGCTCTCCGGCCCCGCCGGGGAGCGCGGCCCAGCCCTGGACGGCTGCCCCGCCGGCCTCCAGGGCCTGGACGGTCCCGCGTTCCGGATTCACATCAACGCCGGGGAAGGAGGGGACAGCCATGCCTGAACGGGAAAACCGCCCCTCCCCCACCGCCATCCTGGGGGACGGGCTGGTGCTGCTGTGCGCCCTGCTGGGGCTGACGGCCTCCTTCCTGTCCCTGTACCGCACCTCCGCCGCCGTCCCCCTGATCCCCCTGGACTGGGCGGCGGACCAGCGGGACCAGTTCCTGCTGTGGGCCGCGCTGTTCGCCCTCCTCTCCCTGGGCGTGTGGAGCCTGCCCCGCCTCCGGTGGGCGGCGGCGGGTACGCTTGCCGCCCTGTGGGGGCTGGCCCTCTGGAGGAGCTGGCGCGCCGTATCCGCCGGGGCCTGTCTCACGGCGGAGGCGGTGTCCGGGCTGTTTGCCCAGCGGGTGGACTGGGGGGTGGCCTTTGCCTTTGAATCGGGCCTCTCCGCCCTGGAGGAGCGGGCCGCTGTCCGGCTGTTCCTGATCCTGGCCCTGGCGGGGCTGGCCCTGCCCCTGGGCTGGGCGGTGGCCCGGGGGCGGCGTTGGTGGCTGGCGGCCCTGCTCACCCTGCCCCCCCTTCTCCCCGGCCTGCTGGCGGACCTGTACCCCAGCTGGCCCCCCTTCCTGGCCCTGTGCGCCTGCTGGTGCGCCCTGCTCCTCTCCTCCCTGTGCCGCCGGGCCGCGCCCTCCCCCCGGGGGCGGTTGACACTTGTAAGCCTCGCCGCCTCCCTCCTGCTGCTGGCGGGGATCTCCCTGGCCTTCCCCCGGGAGGGCTACACCCGCCCCCCCTGGGCCAGGCAGGCGGAGGAAAGCCTGACCAGCTTCGCCAACCGCATGGCGGACTGGCTCCCCCGGTGGGAGGACGGCCCCTTCCACAACACCGTCACCTTCGTGGGCTCGGCGGAGGAGGCGGATCTGGCCCACGCGGGGCCGCTGAGCTACACCGGGCGGACGGTGCTGCAAGTCAAGTCCGACTACGAGGGGCGGCTGTACCTCCGGGGCACCTCCCTGGCGGTGTATGAGGACGGGGTGTGGAAGCCCCTGCCCGACGGCGTTTACGACGGCTACAGCCCCGCCGGAAGCCCCCAGCCCGTCCCCCTCTACTTCCCCGCCCAGGCGGTGATGGGAGACGGGCGGCGGGTCTACACCGCCACCGTGGACAACGTGGGGGCGGTGGGGGCCTGCGTCTACGCCCCCTACCACCTCACCATCCCCGGGGAGGACGCGGAGGACAGCGGCATCCTCCCGGTGGAGGACGCCTACCTGGCCCGGAAAAAGGGCCAGTGGAGCCACACCATGTCCTTCGTGGAGATCAGCCGGTACAGCAGCTTCGGCCTCACCAGCTCAGTAGCCGCCCCGGACGACGACGCCCTCATCCAGGCCGCCATGGAGCGGTACGGCCAGTTCGTCCGGGAGCACTGCCTGGACGTACCCGACGAGCTGCGGGAGGAGCTGGACGCCGTCTGCCTGCGGATCGGCTCCCCCTACTCCCTGGGCGGCGCGGTCTATGCCGCGGAGATGACGGCAGACTATCTGGACGCGCTGTGCCGGTACGACCAGTCCGCCCCCGCCGCCCCGGAGGGGACGGACCCGGTGCTCTACTTCCTCAACGAGAGCCGGCGGGGCTATTGTATGCACTACGCCTCCGCCGCCGTCCTGCTGCTGCGCGCCATGGGCGTGCCCGCCCGGTACGCCAGCGGCTTCACCGCCTACTCCATTCCCGGGCGGCAGGCGGCTGTGGCCGACCGGGCGGCCCACGCCTGGGTGGAGGTGTGGGTGGACGGCCTGGGCTGGTATCCGGTGGAGGTCACCCCCGCCGCCGCCTTTGAGCAGCTCATCCAGCCCATCGGCCCGGAGCCGGGGACGGAGAGCGTCCCCCCGCCGGACGCCACCCCCGAGCCTACGGCCACCCCCCAGCCCACCCAAGGCCCCAACGAAACCCCCGCACCCACCCAGGGCCCCTCCGGCCCCGGCGGACCGGGCGAGGTCCGGCCCGCCTGGAACCTGCTGCCCTGGCTGAAGGGGCTGGCGGCGGCTGGCGGCGGGCTGGGCCTGCTGTGGCTGGTCCAATTTGCCGTCAAGCGGCACCGGAGGGTCCGTATGTCCGATCCCGACCGGAACCGGGCGGCCCTGTACGCCTACCGCTGCCTGGAGGAGCTGGCCCGGTGGGGCGGCAGCATCGACCCCCAGGGGGTGGAGCTGGCGGAAAAGGCCAAGTTCAGCCCCCACACCCTCACGGAGGAGGAGGCCGCCGCCCTGCGCCGCCTGGTGGACCAGGAGCGCGTCCGGCTGGCGGCGGGGCCGTCCCGGTGGAGGCGGCTGCTGTTCCGGTACGTCTGGGGCAGGCCCCCTCACCCGGCCTCCGAGTCCCCGCAAACGTGAAAAACAGCCCGTCCGGCATAGCCGGACGGGCTGTTGGTTCTCATTCCTCCCGCAGGCGGCCCAGCAGCTCCCGCACCGCGTCCATGTTGATGGGCTTGGACAGGTGGCCGTTCATCCCCGCGTCCAGGGCGTGGCGCACATCCTCGGCGAAGGCGTTGGCGGTCATGGCCACGATGGGGATCTCCTTCGCCCGGGGGCCGCCGGAGGCCCGTATGCGCCGGGTGGCCTCGTAGCCGTCCATCTCCGGCATCTGCACGTCCATGAGGATCATGTCGTACCGGTCCGGCGGCGCGGCGTTGAACCGCTCCACCGCCAGACGGCCGGTGGGGACAATCTCGCACCTGGCCCCCTCTATGTCCAGCATCTCGGACAGGATCTCGGCGTTCAGCTCGTTGTCCTCCGCCACCAGGAAGAACAGGCCCTTGAGGGCGTCCTCCGGGGCTGGGGCGGGGCGGCCCCCCTGGCCCGCCCCCAGGCTCTCCAGGGCCTGCCGGAAGGTGGACACAAAGAAGGGCTTGGCAAGAAAGCCGTCCACCCCGGCGGCCAGGGCCTCGTCCCGGATGTCCCCCCAGTCGTAGGCGGTGAGGACGAGCATGGGTATGTCCGGCCCGGCCTTGGCCCGGAGCTGGCGGGCGGTCTCCGCCCCGCCCTGCCCCGGCATCTTCCAGTCCAGCAGGATGACGTGGAATTCCTCCCCCCGGGCCACGGCCCGCTCCGCCTCGTCCACGGCGGCGGGGCCGCCGGTGGCGTAGGCCACCTGCACCCCGGTGTCCTCCATCATCTCCCGGATGTCCAGACAGACCTGCTCCTCGTCGTCCGCCACCAGGATGCGGGAGATCCCCCGGTGGACCCAGAAGTCCGCCCCGTCCCCGGCGGCGGGCCGGGGGAAGGACAGCTCCACGGTGAACACGCTGCCCTCCCCCTGGCGGCTGTCGGCGTGGATCACGCCGCCCATGAGGTCCACCAGGTTCTTGGTAATGGCCATGCCCAGCCCGGTGCCCTGGATGCCGCTGGTGGTGGAGTTCTCCTCCCGGCTGAAGGGGTCGAACACGGTGCGCAGGAAGTCGGGGCTCATGCCGATGCCGTTGTCCCGCACCATAAAGCGCAGATGGGCGTACTGGGGCGTGGTGGGGGCCAGCTCCTCCACCGTCAGGGAGATAGCTCCCCCCTCGGGGGTGTACTTGATGGCGTTGGACAGCAGGTTGATCAGAATCTGGTTCAGGTGCAGCTTGTCGCCCAGCAGCTCCTCCGCGGGGCGGCCCTTCACCTGGAAGTCGAAGGACTGCTCCCGGGCCTGGGCCTGGGGCAGCAGGATGCTGTACAGCTCCTCCATCAGCTCGGGCAGGGAGAAGGGGGCCACGTTCAGGGAGGTCTTGCCGCTCTCAATCTTGCTCATGTCCAGCACGTCGTTGATGAGGCTGAGCAGGTGGTGGCTGGAGGAGGTGATCTTCCGGGTGTACTCTCGGACCTTGGCCGGCTCCTCCGCGTCCTTGGCCAGCAGGGTGGTGAAGCCGATGATGGCGTTCATGGGGGTGCGGATGTCGTGGGACATATTGGACAGAAACGCGCTCTTGGCCTCGTTGGCCCGGTTGGCCTGGGACAGGGCCTCCCGCAGGAGGGTTTTCTGCTCCAGCTCCACCCGGGTGGCGTCATCCACGTCCCGCACACCCAACACGATGCCCCGGCGTCCGTCCCAGGTGCCCGCCCGCACCGCCTTGATCTGGTAGTAGGCCATGCCGTGCCGGGACAGGGCCCGGTAGTTGATATAGAAGGTCTTGCTCCGGGACAGGCGGTCCCCCAGGGCCTCCGGGGAGCAGGCCTGGCGCAGGGCCTCCCGGTCGTCGGGGCAGACGGCCTCATCGATGTAGTCCTCCATGCTGTCCTGAAAGGGGCGGCCCTGCCGGAAGGCCATCAGGGCCTGCTCCACCCCCTCCGCCATCTGGAGGGGCGCGCCCCGGCCGGTGTCCAGATCCAGGAAATACACCAGCCGGTAGTCCACGCTCAGGGCCTGGATCAGCTCCAGCTGGCGGCGTTCCTGCTCCCGCTGTTCCCGCTGCTCCTGCTCCTTCTGGGCGGTGCAGTCCAGAAGGAACCGGCGGCACACCAGCTCCTCCCCCATCCGCACCAGCTTCACGTTGCCCATGATATACAGCAGCCGCCCGTCCGGGTGGCGCACCCGGTAGGCGATGCCCAGGCTGTCCCCCTCATCCTTCAGGGAGCGGATGCAGTCCCGGAGCCGGGATTTGTCGCCCTCCTCCACCGTGGAGGCGATGAGGTTGAAGCCGGCGTCCAGCAGGGCGTCCCGGGTGGAAAAGCCCAGAATGTTCAGCGCGGCCCGGTTCACGCTGAGAATCCGCCTGCCGTCCAGGGAGTGGGTGATCACGCCGCAGTCCATGGTGGTGAACAGGGACTCCAGCATATCGCTCTTGCGGATCAGCTCCTCCTGGTACTCCCGCTCCCGGGTCACGTCGATGGCCACCCCCACGGTGCCCATCACGGAGCCGTCGATGTCATACAGGGGGGACTTGTAGGTGGTGAGCAGCCGCAGCCCCTCCCCGGTCTGGATGGTCTCCTCGGAGACGCAGGTCTCCCGCCGGGTCATCACCTCCCGCTCGGACTGGATGCAGGCGGGGTCGTCCCGCTCCACGTCCCAGATGTAGGCGTGGCCCCGGCCCTGCACCTGCTCCCGGGTTTTTTTCACCGTTTGGCAGAAGCTGTCGTTCACCCGCTCGTGGATGCCGTCCCTGGTCTTGTACCAGATCAGGTTGGGCACGCCGTTGATGGTGGACTCCAGGAAGCTCTCCCGCTCCCACAGGTCGGCCCACTGCCTGCGGCCCTCCTGCCAGCGCAGGAAGCGGAAGGGGATCTCCGCCGGGTCCGGGTCCAGCCACAGGTCCCGCAGCCGGGGCAGGTAGGGGGCCAGCCGGGGAAGCTGCTCCCTCGCCGCCACCGCCAGCACCTCCGCCCCCTCCCTGGCGGCGGGGAGGAGGCGGTCCAGGGCGGCGGGGCCGTCCAGGCCCCGCAGATCCAGCAGCAGCACGTCCGCGCCGGCGCACAGGGCGGCGTCGGGGCCTTCGCTCCCGGTAAAGGTATGGGTGAACCGCTCCAGGGGGGCGGCCCCCCGCACGGCGTCCAGCAGGGCCTGATCCCGGCCCATCAGGTAGAATGAAAGCTGACAGCGGTACATTTGCTGAATCCCCCCAAAAGCGGCAAAACCGCCGCCTGACCCCCCAAACACAAGAGGGCGCAAAATTACACAGTCATGGGCATTTTATCAAGTTTGCCCGCCGATGTCAACAGGCTGGATCGGGCGGAAAAGGGGGAGGGGCAAAGGTTTTTGATCTTGCAATGGCGGGAAATTCCTGCTATAATCAACACGAAAAACAAAAATGCGGCAGCTCGCGGGTGCAGCAACACCCGCAAGCCTGCGCAGGTGCCCATTCACCTACACAACGGCCCAAGGGCCGCACCGCATGGGATATTATACGACATTCCGGCCCTCCACGCAAGGGGCGGGTTTTGCCGTTTTATTTCCGTGCCCGTGTGCATGAGACTTGTTCTTGCGCTGTGTGGGGTTATCCTGCACGGCGTTTTTGTTTTTCACCCGGCCTGCGGGGACGGAAGTCCTGTTCCGGGGGCGCGAGCCCCCGGGGCGGCTGTGGTGAAAACATTTTTCCAGGCGCGGCGGAAAGGAGGTGTCATGCGGCGATGTATCGGATGCGGATCACCGTATACAAGGACCCCCACGGGAAAACCCTGAAGGGCCCCACGGCGGTGCATTTCCTGGGGGATCTCTGCTCCGGCCTGGGCCTGTTCGGCGTGCTGGGCGCGATCCTGGCGGGGATGGAGAGCTACGGCACGGCGGCCATCGCGGGCGGGATCGGGCTGGGCGTGGTGGGCTTCGGCCTTGCCGTCCTCCTGCACAGGCAGGCCAAGCGGAGCGCGAACCGGAAATTCACCGAGGAGGTGGCCCGGATGGACCGGCAGGCCGCCGGGAGGGAACCGTAAGCCAAAAGGAGCGATCAACCGTGAGACATCAACGGCAGCATTGGAGCATGAACGAGGTACACACACAGACCGTCCCCGGCGGCGGGCCGGAGCCGGGGGAGCTGCTTTACACCCTGGGGCCGGACTGGAAGCGGATCGGGCTGGAATCGCTGATCCGGCTGGCGGTGTCCGCCTTTGCCCTGGGGCTGGCGGCGTACCGGGGCACGGAGCCGGCCCTGCTTCTGCCCACGGCGGCGGCACTGCTGATTCTCGTGCTGTGGCCCCTGCGCCACGGGCGGGACGGGATGGAGCTGCGCCGGGGCGGGGTGGTGTACCGGGGGAAGTTCTACCCCGTGGGCGGCCGGGTGTCCTGGACGGGGGTGAACACCGTCTTTCTCAGCTCCACCTACCTGCACCTGGGCCAGAAGAAGGGGATCAACGTGTCCTTTATGAAGGACGCGGAGAAGCTGTTCGCCCGGGCCTATTCCAACACCATCCCTTAACGGCTCTATCCACGTACCCGAACGCGGGGATTCAAACAAAGGAGGTTTTTCCCATGCCTGATATGGATCTCAAGAAAATCATTCTGGTGGCGGCCTTTATCGCCGTGGCCGTGGTGGTTTTCCTCGTCAAGGAGGCCATCAACAAGAAGAAGGGGGAGAGCGGCGAGGATCTGGCCAAGGTGCGCCAGGTCATTGACAAGCTCCTCCCCGGCAGCGGCAGCTACACCACCGCCTACGCCACCTACATGAGCGACCAGTCCGTGGGCAACCGGATCAGCAAGTATTATTACCACTACGCCATCGCCTTCAAGCCCGGCTCCCTTTTCGTGGTGCCCATCAAGTACAGCGGCGGGGAGATCAGCTTCCAGGGCAGCGGCACGATGCTCACCAAGGACAACCTGGGCAAATTGAAGCCCAAGGGCGACTCCTGCGCTTTCTTCGACAAGAGCGGCAAGGAGCTGTGCGCGTTCTGCGTCTACGCCAGCAACACCAGGCAGGACAAGTACCAGCCCTTCAACATCCAGCAGAAGGAGCAGGCCGCGGCCTACGAGGAATTTTTGAAGGACTTGATCAGCCAGGTGAACGGCTGACAAAAAAGCAAGCCCCCCGAGGGTTCGGGGGGCTTGCCTTTTCTGTGTTATACCCGCTTCCACACCGCCCCGCCGGGCACGTCGGTGACCTCCACGCCCTGGGCCTTCAGCTCGTCCCGGATGCGATCCGCCTCGGCGAAGTTTTTCGCCTTCTTCGCCGCCGCCCGCTCCAGCACCAGGGCGTCGATGGCCGGGTCGCCCCCGCCCTGGACGGTGAAGCCGTCCGCCCCGGCGGTTTTGGCCTGGGCGGCCTCCTTCTCCCGGAGGGCCGCCGCCTTCTCCAGCAGGGACAGGGACAGCACCTGGTCGAAGCTGGCCAGCAGCCCCCGCTTGGTCACGTCGTTCACCGGGGCCTTGAGCACGTCGTACAGGCAGGTGATGCCCATGGAGGTGTTCAGATCATTGCCCACCTGGGTGAGGAATTTCTCCTTGAGCCGCTTTGCCGCCTCCTCGTCCACCGCGCCTTCGGTATCGGTGAGGGCGGCGATCCGCCTGATCAGCTTCTGATAGGCCCCCGCCGCGTTGTCCAGGTTCTCCCAGGAGAACACCAGCCCCTTGCGGTAGTGGCTTTGCAGGCAGAAGAAGCGGTAGGCCAGGGGGTCGTACCCCTTCTCCTCCAGCAGGGCCACGGTGAGCTTGGTGCCCTTGGACTTGGAGATCTTCCCCGAATTGGTGTTCAGATGGTGGACGTGGAACCAATGGCCGCACCAGGGATGGCCCAGGTAGGCCTCCGACTGGGCGATCTCGTTGGTGTGGTGGGGGAAGGCGTTGTCGATGCCGCCGCAGTGGAGGTCCAGGTATTCCCCGTTATACTTCATGGAGATGCAGGAGCACTCGATGTGCCAGCCGGGATAGCCCACCCCCCAGGGGGAGTCCCACTTCAGGGCCTGATCCTCAAACTTGGACTTGGTGAACCAGAGGACGAAATCGTTCTTGTTCCGCTTGTTGGCGTCCTCCTCCACCCCCTCCCGGACGGCCACCGCCAGATCCTCCTCGTTGTGGTCGTTGAACACGTAATAGCGGCCCAGTTTGGAGGTGTCGAAATACACGTTCCCCCCGGCCTCGTAGGCATAGCCCTTCCCGATCAGCCCGGACACCACCTGGATGAACTCATCAATCAGCCCGGTGGCGGGCTGGACCACGTCAGGGGTCTTGATGTTCAGCTTGGCGCAGTCGGCGAAAAAGGCGTCGGTGTAGAATTTGGCGATGTCCATGACGGACTTGTTCTCCCGGCGGGCCCCGGTGAGCATTTTGTCCTCCCCGGTGTCCGCGTCGGAGGCCAGGTGGCCCACGTCGGTGATGTTCATCACCCGGTTCACCTCATAGCCCTCATAGCGCAGGAATTTCTCCAGCACGTCCTCGGTGATGTAGGAGCGCAGGTTGCCGATGTGGGCATAGCCGTAGACGGTGGGGCCGCAGGTGTACATCTCCACCCGGCCGGGGGTGCGGGTTTTGAACTCCTCTTTCTTGTGGGTGGCGGAATTGTAAAGATACATGATATTGTCCTCCGTTTCATTCTTTGACCGGAACTTGTGATGGTATAACGCCGTAGGGGAGGGGCTTGCCCCTCCCGCGGCACAGAGAGCAGAACGGGCCGAACGGGAGGGGCAAGCCCCTCCCCTACAGCATATCTCGGGTAAATTTCTCGTCCAGCAGCCTTTCCAGTGCCTCCAGCCGATGGTCCAAAGCAGCGAGACGCTCCACTGTGGGGCTTTTCACGCTGGTCTGGTCCACCTCGTCGGCGTAGTGGGTGGACCGGCCCGCGATGCGCACGATCTGGGCCGGTATGCCCACGGCGGTGGCGTCCGGGGGCACCTCGCTGAGCACCACGGCGTTGGCGGCGATGCGGGCGTTGTCCCCCACGGTGAACGGCCCCAGCACCTTGGCCCCGGTGGAGATGAGCACGTTGTTGCCGATGGTGGGGTGCCGCTTGCCCTGGTCCTTTCCGGTGCCCCCCAGGGTGACGCCGTGGTAGATCAGGCAGTCGTCCCCCACCTGGGCGGTCTCGCCGATGACGATGCCCATGCCGTGGTCAATCACCAGCCTGCGGCCGATTTCCGCGCCGGGGTGGATCTCGATGCCCGTCCAGAAGCGGCTCCACTGGGAGACGCACCGGGCCAGGAATTTCAGCCTCCGGCAGTATAAGAAGTGGGCCATCCGGTGGTACAGCGTGGCGTGCACGCCGGGGTAGAGCAGGAAGATCTCCAGCCTGCTCCTGGCCGCCGGGTCCCGGGCCTGGTAGGCCCGCAGAGTCTCGCCCAATCGGGTCATGGATATGGTTCCCTCCTTGTCCAAATAAAAATGCCCCCCATGTCCCCAGGACATGAGAGGCGGCGTCGCCGCGGTTCCACTCTCGTTTTTCGCTCAGGGCCGTGACGTGGCCCGGACGGGGGGCATCCAGATCCCCCTCGCTCCCGCTTGCAGTTCGCCCGGATCTTCCCCGGGGGCGGCTTTCAGCCCATGGCCGCCCCTCTCTGCCGGTTTCAAAACGGACTACTTTCAGGCCGGACGGACGGCCCCGCCTGAGCGTTCCCCGCGATATTTGGTTGTCACACTGTATTATATTATCACGGGGCGGGGGGGGTGTCAAGGAAAACCGGGGGGCTTCCCCGGCGCAAATTCACATTTTGTTTACGCTTACCCCATTGACGCGGCCAAATTGCCGCGCTATCATAGGTATATTCCGAATTTTCGTTTCCCCAGGAGGTGATCGCCCATGATCCGCCGCAGTCTGGCCCGCTTTATGACGGGACGCTATGGAGGAGATCAGCTCAACCTGTTCCTGATCCTGCTGTACTGCCTGTTCTACGTCGTGTTCCTGTTCACCCGCCTGCTGGCCCTCCAGGTGCTGGGCACGGTGGTGCTGGCCGTCAGCCTGTTCCGCTCCCTGTCCCGGAACCTGGAGCGGCGCAGGGCGGAAAACAGCCGCTTTCTCCAGACCGTCCGCCCCCTGTGGCGGAAATGGGCCGCCTTCCGCGCCCGTGCCCACGACAAGGAGCACCGCTACTTCAAGTGCCCCAACTGCGGGCAGATGATGCGGGTGCCCCGGGGAAAGGGGCGGATCACCGTCCACTGCCGCGCCTGCGGGGCGGCGTTTGAGGAAAAGAGCTGAGAGCAGAAGCGCGGAGCCGTTGTGAGCGGCGGGCTAACTCCGGAGCGGAGCAAAAGCGGGGAGGCCCCGCCGGGGCCGGACAGCTTTTGCACAGTCGGAGGAGTTAGAGCCGCGCCCCGAACAGGCGCAGCGTGACAGCGAAACGCGCCCCGCCGGGTTTGGCGGGGCGTTTTTGTTTGGGAAAACGGAAAAAATGCTTGCATTTCCCACCCCGATGGGATAGAATCAAGGTGGAAGCATAAAAGGCGGCAGGCCATGGGGTGCGGGAACACCCCACGGCCCTGCGCGAGTGTCCATACCACTCAACACAGCGATTTACAATCGTACCACGGGCCTATTATAGCCGTTTTCCGCCGGAATAGCAAGGCGGGAAAACGGCGGTGGGCTTTGTGTTCGCGTTGATTTTTTCAAGGCGGTGTTGGGTATTTGTACTCGACACCGCTTTTTATGTTTCCGGCGGACCGCCGGGGCGGGGCGCGCGACCCGCCCCGGGCAGTCTGTTGGAAAACATAATAAAGGAGAAAAGACATGAAAAAACGGCTTTTGGCAGTATTCCTGGCATTTGCCCTGTGCATGGGACTTTGCGTGCCCCAGGCGTTTGCGAAGCAGCTCGACGTGAGCGACGCGGATCTCAAAAGCACCTTCACCTTTGTGCGCAACGGAACCATTGACGAGCTGGAGGGCCGCTACCGCTGGAATCAGCCAGCCCTGGTGGACGATGAGGGCGGCGGAAAGTATCCCATTTTCTATCAGGTCTTTGACCAAAACGACAGCTGGACTATCACCAATACCGGCAGCAAGGCCATCTCCGCCCGCGGAAGCACCGATTACACCATCAGCATTGATACATGGAGCTACGGGTATACAGAAGAACGGGGCTATGAATGGGTTGGCGGGATGAGCTGGATATCTACGGAGGGTGAAATTGTCCATGGACAGCCCGGCTATGGGGCGGAGCCTGCCGAGCTGAAGGCCGGAGAATCTGTCACCATTCGGGCTGGCACCCTCGCGGGGGAATTCGAGGGCTATACCCCCGCCTATGATGGAGGAAGCATCATCGCGCTGTCGCTTACCATCAAATACGGCGCGAAGGATGAGGGAGACCCCTACTTTTACGATGATGACACTTATGACTATATTACTTTCGACATCTATCTTTGTCCCAACGCGGCCCAAAAGGCCGCCCTTGAAAAGGCCAACGGCGGCAATTCCACGTTCTCCGACGTGTCCGGCGGCGCGTGGTACGCCGACGCCGTGAATTGGGCGGTGTCCAAGGACATCACCAACGGCACCGGGGGCGGCAAATTCTCCCCCGCCCAGCAGTGCACCCACGCCCAGATCCTGACCTTCCTCTACCGCGCGGACCGGGGCCAGGGCAAGGCCGAGGCCGCCGACATGGACAAGGCCGTGGCCTGGGCCAAAGAGAAGGGCATGATCGATGGCAGCTTCAACGGCAAGGCGTACTGCACCCGCGCCGACGCGGTAAACTACATCTGGCAGGCCCTGGGCCGGGAGAACGCCAACGCCAGCAGCTTTACCGACGTGCCCGCCGGGGCGGGCTATGCCAAGGCGGTATCTTGGGCTGTCGCCAACGGCGTCACCAACGGCACCAATGCCGCCCAAACCGAATTCAGCCCGGACACGGTCTGCGACCGGGGCACCATCGCCACCTTCCTCCACCGGGCCTACGTCCCCGAGGCCCGCCTGAGCTGACCTTGCAAGGCCCCGTCCCCTCCGTGGGGGCGGGGCTTTTTCCATTGAAACCCGCCCCACTTTGTGCTACACTGGACAAAAAACGCGGCCTACCCCCGCCCAAGCCGGGGGTGAGCCGGACAAATCCCCCCCGAGGTGACCCCCATGACCGACACCATCGCCGCCATCGCCACCCCCATGCTCCCCTCCGCCATCGGCATACTCCGCCTGTCCGGGCCGGGGGCCGTGGACGCCGCCGACCAGGTGTTCACCCCCCTCCACGGCGGCCCCATGTCCCGGCGGGCCGACCGCGCCCTGGTGTACGGCACCCTTCACGACCGGGAGGGCCGGGCCATCGACCGCTGCCTGTGCACCGTCTCCCGGGCCCCCCGCAGCTACACCGGGGAGGACACCGCCGAGCTGCAATGCCACGGCTCCCCGGCGGCTCTGGCCCTGGGGCTGGAGGCCCTTTTTGCCGCCGGGGCGCGGCAGGCCCTCCCCGGCGAGTTCACCCGGCGGGCCTTCCTGAACGGTCGGCTGGACCTCACCGGGGCGGAGGCGGCGGCGGACCTGATCCACGCCGAAAGCCCCGCCGCCGTCTACCAGGCCGCGGGCCAGCTGGGCGGCTCGCTGGCCCGGATGGTGGACGGCATCTATGACCGGCTCACCGACCTGTGCGCCCACTTCCACGCGGTGCTGGACTACCCGGACGAGGACATCCAACCCTTTGAGGCGGCGGAGCTGTCCTCCGCCCTGTCCGGGGCGGCGGCGGAGCTGGACGCCCTGGCGGACACCTACAAACGGGGCCGCCTGCTGAACGAGGGGGTGCCCTGCGCCATCGTGGGCCGGCCCAACGCGGGCAAATCCACCCTGTTCAACGCCCTGCTGGGCCGGGAACGGGCCATCGTCACCGACATTCCCGGCACCACAAGGGACACGGTGGAGGAGCGGGTCCAGTTCGGCGGCGTGCTCCTGCGGCTCATCGACACGGCGGGCCTGCGGGAGACGGAGGACGCGGTGGAAAAGCTGGGGGTGGAACGCTCCCGTGCCGCCATGGAGCGGGCGGAGCTGATCCTGGCCGTCACCGACGGCTCGGAGGACTTCACGGAGGAGGACGCGGAGGTGCTCCGGCTGGCCTCCGGGTCGGGCAGGCCGTGGATCTGGATTATGAGCAAGCGGGATCTCACCGGGCCGTCCGCCCTGTGGGACGCGGGCTGGAAGGAGAACCCCCCCGCCGCCTCCGTCTCCCTGTCCGCCAAAACCGGGGAGGGGCTGGCGGAGCTGGAGCGGGCGGCGGCCTCCCTGTTCCCGGCGGAGGAGAACACCCAGTCCGGTGCCCTGCTCACCAACGCACGGCAGGCGGAGGCGGCCAACCGGGCCAGGGAGGCCATCCGCCGGGGGGCGGAGGCCCTGTCCGCCGGCCTGCCCCCGGACGCGGTGGTGGCCGACGTGGAGGAGGCCCTGTCCGCCCTGGGCGGGCTGACGGGCCGCGCCGTCTCCGAGGACGTGACCGCCCGGATCTTCGCCCGGTTCTGCGTGGGAAAGTGACAAATTGGGCGGGCGCAACCGCTGGTTGACAGCTTTTCCAAGCCCCCTTGGTTGCCATTTGCGGCCCCGGACTGGTACAATGGAGGGGTAAAGGAGGTTATAGCAATGACGCTATCCGAGAAAATCACCGCCCTGCGCACCGGGCGGAAGCTGTCCCAGGGGGACGTGGCGGAGCGGCTGGACGTGTCCCGCCAGTCGGTGAGCAAATGGGAGACGGGCCAGTCGGTGCCCGAGCTGGACAAGATCGTGAGGCTGGCCGACCTGTTCGGCGTGAGCGTGGACGAGCTGGTGCGGGACGGGGACGCCCCCCAGCCCCAGCCCCAGCCCCAGCCGGAGGCGGAGAAGCGGATCGTCTCTGTGAGGCCCTGGCTGTCCAAGATCCAGATCGCCGGGGCGGTGCTGCTGGTGCTGGGGCTGCTGAACGCCGCCTGGGGCGCGGTGACATCCTACCCCATCTGGATGCTGCTGTCGTCTTTGGTGGTGGTGATCAGCCTGCCCTTCCTGCTGTGCCGGAAGCACCCCTTCCTGGCGGCCGGGTGGGTGGCCGTGGCCCTCAGCCTGGTGTTCCTCAACCCCTATACCAGCGTGACGCCCCTCGGCCTGCTGGGCGGCATCCAGCTGATGGCGCAGATCTTCTAGGTGCCCGGGCTGAATACGTCCGCCCTCCAGTTCGGCGCGGCCATCGCCATCCTCCGGGGCGGGCTGGCCCTGATCCTCACCGTCCTCACCGTCCGGCTGGCCCTGCTCCGGCGGCGGGCGCGGCAGGCGGACGGAGCCGCCGCCCCCGAGCATCCCGCCCCATAGCCGCCCCTCCCGCCGTCCGTCCCCGCCGGGGGCGGACGGTTTTTTTCGCGTTTCCCCTTTACGTCCCCAAGACGATATGATATAATTCCCCATATCACATTGCGAAAAACTGGGAGGATTGGGGGGATCGCGTTTGGAGGAACTGGCGGAACTGAAGCGTCTGCTCATGGACGCCCGCCCCGCGGATTGGGGCAGTCTGCCCGACATACCGCTGTATATGGATCAGGTGGTGGGCTACCTGTCCCGGCAGACCGCCGCCTTCGGCGAGGGGGACGGGCTGACTCCGGCCATGATCAACAACTATATCAAGGACGGCCTGCTGGAGCGGGCCAACGGCAAGAAATACGGCCAGGAGCATCTGGCCTACCTCACCGCCATCGGCGCGCTGAAGCAGGTCATGTCTGTGCGGGAGATGAAGGTGCTCACCACCGTGGGCCGGGAGATGCGCGCGCCGGAGAAGCAGTACGAGTATTTCTGCAAGTACCTGGATCAGGCCATGTCCGACGCCGCCCACCGGCTGGACGAGAACACCGCCGACCACGACCTGCCCAAGCTGGTGCTGGATCTGGCCATGCGCAGCTACGCCAATATGCTGGCCTGCCACCAGGCCCTGGCCATTCTCGCCCAACGCACAGGCCACGAGGACCTGCTGAAAAAGAAGAAGTGAGCTCCGGGCCGGATTTGGGCCGGGATCATGATAGTTCAAGTTGAATGGGAGGAACAACGCCATGAACAATTATACCATTATCACCGATTCGTCCTGCGACCTGCCCGACAGCCTGGTCAAGGAGCTGGAGCTGGAGGTTCTGCCCCTGGCCTTCATCATGGACGGCAAAACCTACCGGAATTACCCGGACAACCGGGAGATGGCCCCCAAGGATTTCTATAACAAGCAGCGGGAGGGCAGCATGGCCACCACCAACGCCGTCAACGTGGGGGAGGCCGCCGACGCCATGGAAGCCGTGCTGAAGCGGGGGGAGGACGTGCTGGTGCTGGCCTTCTCCTCCGGCCTGTCCACCACCTGCAACTCCTTCCAGATCGCCGCCGGGGATCTGGCGGAGCAGTACCCGGACCGGAAGATTTTCGTGGTAGACACTCTGTGCGCCTCCCTGGGCCAGGGTATGTTCGTCTACCAGGCCGCCAGGCTGCGGCAGGCGGGCAAGTCCATAGAGGAGGTCCGGGACTGGGCGGAGCAGAACAGGCTGAACCAGTGCCACTGGTTCACGGTGAACGACCTGTTCTTCCTGAAGAAGGGGGGCCGCGTGTCCGCCGCCACCGCCGTGGTGGGCACCATGCTCCAGATCAAGCCCGTGATGCACGTGGACAACGAGGGGCACCTCATCAAGGTGGACACCGCCCGGGGCCGCAAGGCGTCCCTCAACGCCCTGGTGGACAAGGTGGGGGAGCTGGCGGACAACCCGGCGGCCCAGACCATGTTCATCAGCAACAGCGACTGCCAGGAGGACGCCCAGTACGTGGCGGATCAGATCAAGGCCAGGTACGGCACGGAGGAGATCATCATCAACTCCATCGGCCCGGTCATCGGGGCCCACACCGGGCCGGGGTGCGTGGCCCTGTTCTTCACCGGCAAGCACCGCTGAACCCGCGTTCTTTTCCCCCTCCCAAAGGAGGGGGAAATTTTTTTGCCCCGGCCTCCCAAGAGAGGCCGGGGCTTTGTTCTACTATGTGGCATCGTCAAACAGGGAGTCAAAATAGGCCCTGGTGTCGTCGCTCATTTTGCGCGTGAAGCCCGACAGGGAAAGGGTGGTCAGCTCCCCCTTTCCATTCCGCTTCAGCGGCTTCTGCTTTGATTTGACGGAGCCGAAACGGAAGCCGTCAACCTGCTCCGCCGGAATGGGCCGCGGCTCTATGGCAGAGCCCCCCGGGCCGGAGGCCGCCGTCTCCGAGCAGCAGTTAAACGGCTCCTGGTGGCACAGGTGGGGGACGGGCTTCTGATCCGGCAGGCAGGTAATCCGGGTAACCTCCGGGGGGATCTCCTCCCTGCTGTTGTAATACCCCGACCCGCTGATAAACCAGGACGGACGCTCCTCATAGGCCGCGTCCTTGGGGATCAGGGCGGCGTGCCTGTCCCCCGTCTCCCGCAGGAGATAGTCATAGGCAGGCTCCACCCGCTCCACCGGGAGGCGGGCCATGGCGTACAGCGTCCCCTTTTCCAGCGTCACCGGGTAGATCACGTCGCCCGGCTTCACCCCGGCAATGGAGGGCATTTTGGCGTGGACGCTCCCCAGCACCACCCGGATCGGCCCGGTGTCTTTCGCCTTTTTCAGCTTTCTAATCTGCTCCCCAGGCCAATAGACCATATATCCGGCCATGGAATTCCCTCCTTCCAAGTCCCTGCCGCCATTTTATCACAACGCCTGTCCTATGCCAAGGAACTGGAGGCAAAAATTTTTTGCCCCGCCCCCTTGACAAAGCCGTATCTACCGTCTATACTGTGTATATCGTATATATACAAAATACGGGGCCGCTGACGGGCGGCTCCCCTCCCGCGAGGTGGTTCGCCCCCACCCCGCCGCAAACGGGGCGGGAACAAAAACCAATGAGGTGCATCCATGGATATCATCATCAGCAATTCATCCGGCGTGCCGATCTATGAGCAGATCGTCCGCCAGCTGAAAGGGCTCATCCTTTCAGGCCGGCTCCCGGAGGGGGAGGCCCTGCCCTCCATGCGGCTGCTGGCCCGGGATCTGCGGATCTCGGTGATCACCACCAAACGGGCCTATGAGGAGCTGGAGCGGGAGGGCTTTCTCACCACCGTCCCCGGCAAGGGCTGCTTCGTGGCGGCCCAGAACCGGGAGACCCGGCGGGAGGCCGTGCTGTGCCAGGTCGAGGAGCATCTGTCCCAGGCGGTGGACGCGGCGAAGGCCGGGGCCGTGGGCCTGGACGAGCTCACCGAAATGCTCAACACATTGTATAATGAGGAATGACTTATGACAAATTGTATTGAAATCAAGGGCCTTGTCAAAGAATACAAGACCTTTACCCTGGGGCCTATCGACCTCAAGGTCCCCGGCGGGTCCATCCTGGGCCTCATCGGGGAGAACGGGGCGGGCAAGACCACCCTGATCAAGTCCATGCTGGGCATCACCCGGCCCACCGCCGGGGCGGTGAAGCTGCTGGGCACCAACCCGGACCGGGCCAAGGAGGACATCGGCATCGTGCTGGATGACTGCTTCTTTTCCGAGTACCTGCGGGTGCGGGACGTGGAGACGGTGCTGTGCCGGGTGTTCAAGTCCTGGGACAAGGGGCTGTACCGGGACTATCTGGACAAATTCGGCCTGTCCGGGGCGAAAAACATCAAGGAGCTGTCCCGGGGGATGCGGATGAAGCTGTCCCTGGCCGCCGCGCTGGCCCACCGGCCCCGCCTGCTGCTGCTGGACGAGGCCACGGCGGGCTTGGACCCGGTGGTGCGGGAGGAGATCCTGGACGAGTTCCTGGCCTTCGTCTCCGACGAGGACCACGCCATCCTCATCTCCAGCCACATCACGTCGGACCTGGAGAAGGTGGCGGACTACATCGCCTACCTCCACCAGGGCAAGCTGCTGCTGTGCGACGAGAAGGACCGCCTGCTGGAGAGCTACGGGCGGCTGGTGTGCGCCCGGGAGGAGCTGGAGCAGGTGGACCGGGGCTATCTGGTGAGCGTCCGGAAAAGCCAGTATTCCACCGAGGCCCTCATCCGGCGCAAGGCGGATTTCAAGCGGCTCTACCCCAAACTGGCGGTGGAGCCGGTGACGCTGGACGAGCTGATGGTATTCGTGGTAAAGGGGGAGAAAGCATGAGCGGCCTGATTGTGAAGGATTTCCTCATTCTGCGCAAGACCCTGCGCAGCTATCTGCTGATTCTCGCCATCTATGTGGCGGTGGCCTTCGCGGGATATTGGTCGTCCTCCTTCGTTGGCGGCTTCATGATGGTGATGGTGGCCTTGCTGCCCATGAATACATTTGCCTATGACAAGCAGGCCAAGTGGGACGTGTACGGCCTGTCCCTGCCGGTGGGCCGCACCAAAACGGTGGCGGCACGGTATCTGGCGGTGCTGATTATGTTCGCGGCCTCCGCGGCCCTCACCATCGTGCTGGGTGCGGTGATGAACCTTGCGGGCCGCATGGAGGAGGAGCTGGGGGAGTACCTGTTCGCCTGCGCCCTCTGCATCGTGATCGCCATGCTGGTCAACGCCATGATGCTGCCCTTCCTGTACAAATTCGGCCCGGAACGGGCGCGGATCATGTTCTTTGGCGTCATCGGCGTGATTGCCCTGGTAGTGGTGGTCGTTCTGATCCCCCTGGGGGGCCTGGAATGGCTCAACTCCCTGGACGAGTCCGCCCTGGAGCAGGCGGCCGCCTTACCCGCCGCGGCGGTGGCGGCGGGGCTGGTCCTGCTGGCCCTGTCCTTCCTGCTGTCCCGGCACTTCTACGGGAACCAGGATGTTTAAGAGCCTGGATTCCCAACCTCAAACGCCGTCTGTGAATATAGGTTCCAAGCGAAGCGGCCCCCGGAAAACCGGGGGCCGCTTTGAAAACGGTTGCGCCCCCCTCCCCCCTGTGGTATCATAGGGGCAGGCCCGGAGCATCCCCGCCCAAACCAAGGAGGTACGCCATGGAACCCCAGAAAACCGCCCCCCCGGAGCACCGTTACCACATCGGAATGCGCATCGTCAAGACGGTGACCGCCGTGCTCCTCTGCGGCCTGCTGGCCTGGGCCAGAAGCGCGTCCGCCTTCTACTCCATGATCGCCGCCGTGGTGTGCGTGCAGAACTCGGCGGGCAAGACCATCGAGTCCTCCGTCAACCGGATGGTGGGCACCCTCATCGGCGGCGCGGCGGGGGTGCTGATGGTGTACGCCCTGAACCTGGCGGGGGTGCTGTATGTGGAGCTGGCCCGGTACACCCTGTCCGCCCTGCTGCTCATCCCCATCATCCAGCTGTGCCTCGTGGTGAAAAAACCGGGCAGCGCGGCCATGGCCTGCATCGTGTTCCTGTGTGTCACCGTCAACTACAGCCCGGAGGACACCCCGGTGATCTACGCCATTGAACGTCTGTTTGAGACGCTGGTGGGGGTGGCCCTGGCCTGCGGGGTAGACATACTCCTGCCCTACCGCACCCCGCCCGCCCCGGAGGAGGGGCCGGCGGCGGAAACGGAGCGGCCCCCGGAGGACGCGCCCCAGCGGGACAGCGGGGAGGACGCGCCGTGATCTACCAGGACATTCACCGGGCGGCGTTCCTGTCCCGGCCCAACCGCTTTATCGCCCAGGTGGAGCTGGACGGGGCGGTGGAGACGGTGCACGTGAAGAACACGGGCCGCTGCCGGGAGCTGCTGGTTCCCGGCTGTACCGTCTACCTGGAGCGGTGCCCCAACCCGGCCCGCAAGACGAAATTTGACCTTATCGCGGTGGAGAAGGCCCGCCCGGGCCTGCCGCCCCTGCTGGTCAATCTGGACGCCCAGGCCCCCAACCGGGTATTCGGGGAGTGGCTGGCCTCGGGCCGGGGGGCGGAGCTGGGCCTGCCCAAGCCTGACCTCCTGCGCCCGGAGACCACCTGGGGCAATTCAAGATTTGATTTCTACTGGGAGTTGTCAGAAGCCCGCCGGGGATTCGTTGAGGTGAAGGGCTGCACCCTGGAGGAAAACGGCCTGGCCCTGTTCCCCGACGCCCCCACGGAGCGGGGCGTGAAGCACCTGCGGGAGCTGGCCGCCTGCCGCCGGGCGGGCTATGAGGCGGCGGTGTGCTTCGTGCTCCAGATGGCGGGGATGCGGTCCTTCTCTCCCAACGACGCCACCCACCCGGCGTTCGGCGCGGCCCTCCGGGCGGCGGCGGAGGCGGGCGTGTCCGTGCTGGCGGTGGAGTGCACCGTGGC
Organism: uncultured Oscillospiraceae bacterium; assembly: GCA_910585265.1. Classification (GTDB taxonomy): domain Bacteria; phylum Bacillota; class Clostridia; order Oscillospirales; family Oscillospiraceae; genus Enterenecus. The sequence continues at coordinate 37,908 of CAJUCA010000013.1, forward strand.
GGCGGACCGCCTGACCATGGCGAAGCCCGTCCCCGTCCTGCTGTGACCGTTGATTTTCCCGCGGCGGAGTGGTACAATAGTGCCCGCGAAAAACTGCGGGAGGTGGAAGGCGTGACCCAGGAGGAGCTTGACGGGCTGCTGGCCCGGGCCATCGCCCAGGCCAGGGCGGTGGGCATACCCGTGTCCGGCCGCGTCCGCCCCGCCGTCCGCCTGAACCGGCGGGCCTGCACCCGGTTCGGCTGCTGCGTTTGCCGGGAGGGGTGGTACACCATCGAGCTGTCCGCCCAGCTGGCCCGGGAGGGCACGGAGCGGGCGGTGATGCAGGTGCTGTGCCATGAGGTGCTCCACACCTGCTATGGCTGCTCCAACCACGGCCCCCGCTGGCGGGGATACGCCCAGCGGATGAACGCCGCCTACGGCTACCAGATCCAGCGCACCGACAACTATGACGCCCTGGGCATCCAGGACCACCGCCCGGTGCGGTATTATGTGGTGTGCCAGCGGTGCGGGCGGCGCATCCCCCGGATGAAGCGGTCCCCCCTGGTGGACCATCCCGGACGCTACCGCTGCGCCTGCGGCGGCGTCCTGCGGGTGGAGCCTGTCCCGCCCATCTGAACGAGAAAGGTGACGAGAGAACATGAACCGAAGCGCGGGAATCTTAATGCCCATCTTCTCCCTGCCCTCCCCCCACGGCATCGGAACCATGGGGCGGGCCGCCCGGGAGTTCCTGGACTTTTTGCGGGCCGGGGGCCAGAGCTATTGGCAGCTCCTGCCCGTAGGCCCCACCAGCTACGGGGACTCCCCCTACCAGTCCTTCTCCTCCTTCGCGGGCAACCCCTACTTCATCGACCTGGACGATCTGGCGGCGGACGGCCTGCTGGAGCGGGAGGAGTACGGCGACATGGACTGGGGCGGCCCGGACCGGGTGGACTACGCCCTGCTGTACGAAAAACGCTATCCCGTCCTGCGTAAAGCGGTGGAGCGGCTGCTGGCCGCGCCCCCGGCGGACTACGCCCCCTTCCTGGAGGACAATGGGGACTGGCTGGAGGACTACGCCCTGTTCATGGCCCTGAAGGGGGAGAACGGCGGCGTCTCCTGGGACCAGTGGCCCGAGGGGGAGCGTCTGCGCAGGCCCGCCGCCCTGTCCGCCGCCCGCCAGCGGCTGGCAGGGGAGCTGGACTTCTGGCGGGGGGTGCAGTACCTGTTTTTCCGCCAGTGGGACGCGCTGAAGGCCCTGGCCGGGGAGAAGGGGATCTCCATCATCGGGGACCTGCCCATCTACGCCGCCCGGGACAGCGCGGATATGTGGGCCGACCCCAGGCAGTTCCAGACCGACGAAAACCTGAACCCGGTGGAGGTGGCGGGCTGCCCGCCGGACGCCTTCACCGCCGACGGCCAGCTCTGGGGCAACCCCCTCTTTGACTGGGAGCGGATGAAGGAGGACGGCTACCGCTGGTGGCTGCGGCGGATCGGGTTCCAGTTCCGGCTGTTCGACGTGTTGCGCATCGACCACTTCCGGGGCTTCGACGAGTACTACGCCATCCCCTTCGGCGACAAGACCGCCCGGAACGGACGGTGGAAGCCGGGTCCGGGGCTGGACTTCTTCCAGGCCGTCAACAAAGCCCTGGGGAAGCGGCAGATCATCGCCGAGGATCTGGGTTTCCTCACCCCGTCGGTGCGCAGGCTCCTGCGGGCCACGGGCTACCCCGGCATGAAGGTGCTGGAGTTCGCCTTCGACCCCAAGGGGGCGGACAGCGAGTACCTGCCCCACAACTACCCCCACAACTGCGTGGTGTACGCCGGAACCCACGACAACGAGACCATCGAGGGCTGGCTGGCCTCCGCCGCCCCCGGCACCCGGCGGTACGCCAAACGGTATTTCACCCTCACCCGGCGGGAGGGCTGGGCCTGGGGGGTCATGCGGGGGGGCTGGGCCAGCACGGCGGACCTGGCGGTGATGCAGATGCAGGATCTGCTGTCCATCGGGGCCGAGGGCCGGATCAACATCCCCTCCACCCTGGGCGGCAACTGGCAGTGGCGGATGCTGCCCGGACAGGCGGACCCCGCTCTGGCGGACCGCCTGCGGCAGTCCATGGCCCTCTACCACCGCCTGCCCCGGCCCAGGGCCAAACGGGCCAAACCGTAGGGGGCGGTGTCCCCGCCGCCCCGCCTGCCGGTTCCCGGGCCGCCGGGGACGGCGGCCCCTGCCAGCCCCGTGGGAAAGAAGGCCGCGCGGCCTGAATTTGGTGATTTTGACCGTTGACGGGCCGGGGGAAGGGGGGTATACTTTCCGCGGAATCGTGCCCCCTGCGCCGGGGCACCGGGCCGGACGGCCCCCTCCCTGCTGATTGTTTTGAAAGGAGACGCTGTTCATGGATGTGAAAAACCGCCTTCAGGAGATCACCCAGGCCCGGTACGGCCTGGAGCTGTCCCAGTGTGGGGACAGCCAGCTCTACCACGCCCTGCTCCAGCTCACCCAGGAGCTGTCCGCCGCCCGCCCCGCCCCCAAGGGGGAGCGGAAGCTGTACTATTTCTCCGCCGAATTCCTCATCGGCAAGCTGCTGAGCAACAACCTGCTGGCCCTGGGGGTATACGGGGACGTAAAGGCCGCGCTGGATCAGTGCGGGAAGTCCCTGTCCAGCCTGGAGGACGTGGAGCCGGAGCCCTCCCTGGGCAACGGCGGGCTGGGCCGTCTGGCGGCCTGCTTCCTGGACTCCATCGCCGCCCTGGGCCTGCCGGGGGACGGGGTGGGCCTCAACTACCACTACGGCCTGTTCCAGCAGGAGTTCCGCCACCGCCGCCAGTACGAGCGGCCCAACCCCTGGATCGAGGACGAAAGCTGGCTCATCCCCACCGGGGTGGAGTTTGAGGTGCCCTTCGGCTTCGGCCCCGTGAAAGCCAGGCTGTTTGACATCGCCGTCCCCGGCGCGAACTCCGGCGTGGCCAACCGCCTCCACCTGTTCGACGTGGAGCACCCCGCCCCCGCCCCGGAGGAGGGCATCGACTTCGACAAGACCGACCTGCCCGCCCGCCTGACCTCCTTCCTCTACCCCGATGACAGCGATGAGGCGGGACGGCTGCTCCGGGTGTACCAGCAGTATTTTATGGTGTCCGCCGGGGCCCAGCTCATCCTGAAGGAGCTGGAGGAGCGGGGCTATGGACCCGAAACCCTCAGCGAGCACGTAGCCATCCAGATCAACGACACCCACCCCTCCATGGTGATTCCCGAGCTGGTGCGCCTGCTCACCCAGCGGGGCCTGTCCATGGACGCGGCGGTGGAGCAGGTGTCCAAGACCTGCGCCTACACCAACCACACCATCCTGGCGGAGGCCCTGGAGAAGTGGCCCCTCACCTTCATCGAGACGGCGGCCCCCCAGCTGGTGCCCATCCTCCGGGAGCTGGATCAGCGGGCCAAGGCCGCCCATCCCGACCCCAAAACCGCCATCCTCCAGACCGTGACCCACAAGGATGGGGACGGGAAGGAGACTGCCCAGGAGATCGTCCACATGGCCCACCTGGACATCCACTACGGCTACTCGGTGAACGGCGTGGCGGCCCTCCACACGGAGATTCTGAAAAGCTCCGAGCTGAAGCATTTTTACGACCTCTACCCCGCCAAGTTCAACAACAAGACCAACGGCGTCACCCTGCGCCGCTGGCTGGAGGTGTGCAATCCCCAGCTGGCGGCCCTGCTGGACGAGTGCGTGGGCCCCCAGTGGCGCACCGATCCCGGCCGGCTGAACAAGCTGACGGACTTCTCCAGCGACAGCGCGGTGCTGGACAAAATGCTGGAGATCAAGGCCGGGAACAAGCGGCGGGCCTCCGAGCTGTTCGCCCGGGACCAGGACGGCATCCGGCTGGACCCCGACGCCGTGTTCGACGTGCAGGTGAAGCGGCTCCACGAGTACAAGCGGCAGCAGATGAACGCCCTGTATATCATCCACAAGTACCTGGAGATCAAGGAGGGCAGGACCCCGGACCGGCCCGTCACCGTGATCTTCGGCGCGAAGGCCGCCCCCGCCTACGTGATGGCCAAGCACATCATCCACCTGATCCTGTGCCTGCGCAAGCTCATCGAGGAGGATCCCCAGGTCCGGCCCTGGCTCCACGTGGCCATGGTGGAGAACTACAACGTCACCTGGGCGGAGCGGCTCATCCCCGCCTGCGATATTTCCGAGCAGATCTCCCTGGCGTCCAAGGAGGCCAGCGGCACCGGGAACATGAAGTTCATGGCCAACGGCGCGGTGACCCTGGGCACCCTGGACGGGGCCAACGTGGAGATCGCCGAGCTGGTCGGCCCGGACAACATCTACACCTTCGGCGCGGGGAGCGGCGAGGTGATCCGGATGTACGCCGGGGAGGGGGAGAAGCAGGGGGCCGACGGCCGCAGCTACCTGCCCCTGGACTACTACCACCGTCCGGCGGTGGAGCGGCTGGTGGACTTCCTGGTGTCCCCGGAGCTGCTGAGCGTGGGCGATCCCGCCGCCCTGTCCACCCTCTGGCGGGACATGAAGAACAAGGACTGGTTCATGGCCATGCTGGACGTGGAGGCCTATGTCGCCGCCCGGGACCGGGCCATCGCCGACTATGGCGACCGGACGGCCTGGGCCAAGAAGATGCTGGTGAACACCGCCCGGAGCGGCTATTTCTCCAGCGACCGCACCATCGCGGAGTATAACCGGGACATCTGGCACCTGGGCTGACGGAAACGGCAAGGCCCCCGCTCGTGAGAGCGGGGGCCTTTTTGTCATGCCTTCCCCCCAGTGGGGGGAAGGTGCCCAGTGCGCACACTGGGGCGGATGAGGGGCGGACGGTCGGCGCATCCCCTGTTCACACCCTCATCCGTCATTCGCTTCGCGAATGCCGCCTTCCCCCTGAAAGGGGGAAGGCGGAAGGGCGGCGCGTTTGCCCCGGAAAAACCGTCCCCCCGCCGCTTCGCGGCGGGGGGACTCCTCTTTATTTCGAGGGCAGAATCGCCGCGATGGCCCCGGCGAAATTGCTGATGGGCATGGTTTGCAACACCACCCGGCCCGGTCCGGTGACGATGGTGTTGAACAGCCCCTCGCCGCCGAACAGCACGTTCTTGACCCCCTTCACCGACTGCACGTCCACGGAGCAGGTGGCGTCGATCATGGCCAGGTTTCCGGTGTCAACCACAATCTGCTGGCCCGCCGCCAGCTCGTACTCCACGGCGGAGCCATCGATCTCCAAAAACGCGGTGCCGTGGCCGGACAGCTTCTGGAGGATGAAGCCCTCGCCGCTGAAGAAGCCGGACATCCCCTTCTTCTGGAAGAACACGGACAGCTCCACCCCCTGCTCGGAGGCCAGGAAGCCGGACTTCTGCACCACGATGGGGTGGTCCGGCGTAATCTCCACCGCCCGGATGGAGCCGGGGAAGCTGGACGCGAAGGCGATCATGCCGGGGCCGCCCTGGGCGGTGTAGATGTTCTGGAACATGGACTCGCCGGAGAACATCCGGCCGAAGGCCTTGCCGATGCCGCCCGCGCTGGTTTTCATCTCCATGTTGGGGGACATCCAGCACATGGACCCCTTCTCCGTAATCATGGACTCGCCCGATTCCACGTCGCAGATCACCACGGGCATGGGCTCTCCGGTAATGTTATAGCGCATAAGACGTTTCACTCCTTATTTCAATCAATCTCCGGGCCGGATCAGCCCTTCAGCCCCTCCGCCCAGGCGGCGTACCGCTCCACCTTCGCGTCGCAGTCCTCCCGGCTGGCCCCCTGGGCCAGAATGTACACCTTCACCTTGGGCTCGGTGCCGGAGGGCCGCACGATGACGGAGGTGCCGTCCGCCAGCTCGTACCGCAGCACGTTGGAGCCGGACAGCTCCATGGCGGTTTTCTCCCCGGTGGCGGCGTCCACCACGCTGCCGTCCTGGTAGTCCTTCCAGGTCTTGACTGTCTCGCCGCCGATCTCCTTGGGGGGATTGGCCCGCAGGCCCGCCATGAGGGCCGCCATCTTCTTCAGCCCGTCCAGCCCCGGCATCACCAGGTTCAGGGTGCGCTCGCCGTAATTGCCGTACTTCTCATACAGGGCCAGCAGCGCGTCGTACAGCGTCATGCCCTTCCCGGCGTAGTACGCCGCCATCTCGGTGAGGGCCACCGCGGCAGTCACCGCGTCCTTGTCCCGGACGTAGCTGCCCAGCATATAGCCGTAGCTCTCCTCGTAGGACATGATCACGTTCCCCTGGCCGGAGCTTTCCAGCTGGTCCTTCTTCTGGGCCAGGAACTTGAACCCGGTGAAGGTGTCATAGCACTTCAAGCCGTTGACCTCGGCGACCTTCCGGGCCATCTCGGTGGTGACGATGGTTTTCAGGGCCGTGGGGTTGGCGGGCATTTTCCCGGTGCGCTGCTTGGCCCCGATGAGGTAGTCCAGCAGCAGCACCCCGGTCTGGTTCCCGGTGAGCACCTTGAACCCGTCCCCGGCCCGCACCATGATGCCCACCCGGTCGGCGTCCGGGTCGGAGCCCAGGATGAAGTCCGCGCCCTCCTGGTTGGCCAGCTCCACCGCCAGATAGAAGCCCTCCGGGTTCTCCGGGTTGGGGGAGGCCACGGTGGGGAAGTTCCCGTCAATCACCATCTGCTCAGGCACGCAGATCACGTGCTTCATGCCCAGCCGCTTCAACGCCTCGGGGATGAGCTTGTACCCGGTGCCGTGGAAGGGGGTGTACACCATCTTGAAGGTGTCCGCCACGGCGTCCACCGCCGCCTGGTCGTTCACCTGCTCCATCACGTTGGCCAGGAATTTTTCGTCCGTCTCCGCGCCCATGATGGTGATCAGGCCGTCCGCCACCGCCTTGTCATAATCCGCCACGGTCACGTCGAACACGTCCGACCGGGCCATGATTTTAGCCACCTGGTCGGCGTGGCTGGGGGGGAGCTGGGCCCCGTCCTCCCAGTACACCTTGTAGCCGTTGTACTCCTTGGGGTTGTGGCTGGCGGTGATGTTGATGCCCGCGATGCAGCCGTACTCCCGGATGGCGAAGGACAGCTCCGGGGTGGGGCGCAGGGACTCAAACAGCCGCACCGGAATGCCCGCCGCCGCCATGATGCAGGCGGCCTCTTTGGCGAACACGTCGGAGTTGTTCCGGCAGTCGAAGCACACAGCCACGCCCTTTTTCACCGCTTCGGGGCCCTCGTTGAGGATCACCTTGGCGAAGGCCTGGGTGGCGTGGCGGATGACGTGGATGTTCATCCGGTACAGGCCCACCCCCATGGTGCCCCGCAGTCCGGCGGTGCCGAACTCCAGCTGGGAGAAGAACCGGGACTCGATCTCCTTCTCGTCCCCGGCGATGGCGGACAGCTCCGCCTTTTCCTCCGCCGACAGGGCGGGAGAATTGAGCCACAGCTCATAGGTTTGTTTGTAGTCCATTGGATTTGTCCTCCTGATATATTAAAATAGGGGTATTCTTCGTTGTAGGGGCCGATGTCCTCATCGGCCCTTGAGAAGGGGAGCGGGGGGCGGATGAGGACATCCGCCCCAGCGTGTCGAAAAAGTCTTTTCGCCCCGCTGGGTGCGACTTTTCTGAACAAAGAACGTTCAGAAAAGTCGATGATTGGACGTGAAAGACACCCTTCCTGGGTTTCTTTCACACTATCTTCCTTCCCGCCATCGGAACAGATGCGGCTTTTTCGACAGTCTCAGGCGGATGAGGACATCCGCCCCTACGGCGTCCCCGTCTTAAAACGCGAAATTGCCGTCTACAAACACCGGGATCTCCCGCCCGTCCCGGGTGGTCCCCACGATGGACAGATCCTTTGTCCCCACCATGAAGTCCACATGGGTGATGGAGCGGTTCAGCCCCGCCGCCTTCTGCTCCTCCGGGGACATATCCTCGCCGCCCTTCACACAGCTGGGGTACGCCTTCCCGAAGGCCAGGTGGCAGGAGGCGTTTTCGTCGAACAGGGTGTTGTAGAACAGGATTCCCGTATTGCGGATGGGGGAGTCGTAGGGCACCAGGGCCACCTCGCCCAGGTAGTGGGCACCCTCGTCGGTGTCGATGGTCCGGCGCAGGTATTCCTCCCCCTCCCCGGCGTGCACGTCCACGATGCGGCCCTCCTGGAAGTCCAGGCAGAAGTCCTTCACCAGATTGCCGTCCATGGCCAGGGGCAGGGCGGCGTATACCCGGCCCTCCACCCCGTCCCAGCGGGGGGCGGTGAAGATCTCCTCGGTGGGGATGTTGGGCAGGAACTCCACCCCCGCCGGGGTGTGGTCGGTGGCCCCGGCCCACAGGTGGTTGTCCGGCAGGCGCACCGTCAGATCGGTGCCCAGGGAATTGGCGTAGCGCAGGGAGGCGAACTGATAGCCGTTGAGCAGCTCCACCCGGCGGCGCACGGAGGCGGCGTGGGCCTTCCACCGCTCCACCGCCTTGCCGTCCCCGGTGATCCGGCACACGGAGAAGATGGCGTCCCACAGGGCGTCCATGGCGTCCTCCCCCTTCCTGCCGGGGAACACCTTTTCCGCCCAGGCCGGGGTGGGGTGGGCACCCACGCACCACTGGAATTTGTTGGCGGTCAGCGCGTCGAAGTAGGGCTTGGTGGGGGGGCCGGACGCCTTCCGGCGGGCCTGGATGCGGGCGGGGTCCACCCCCTTCAGCAGCTCCGGGTTGGAGCCGGTGAAGGACAGCCGGGGGGACTTCTGCTCCAGGAACCAGTCCACCCGGGCCTTCATATAGCTGGGGTATTCCTCGAACACGGCCCCGTCCGCCCGGAGGAAGCTCTCCCGGGTGGTAAAGTCGTCCCCGTAGTAGGGCACCACGTTCCGCGCCCCGCAGTCATAGCAGGCGGACACGCACAGCCGGGTGAGGGCGGCATACTCCACGTTGCTCTCGATGCTGGGGGTCTGCCCCGGCTGGACATTCAGGCCCACCTCCACCAGCAGATGGGCGTATTCGCTGAGCTTGGCTTCAAAATCTGGAACCATCGGTATCGTCTCCCTTTCAACAGCGGGCATTTTGCCGGAAATCTCCAGCTCCGTCCCATGATATATGGAAAGTATACCATATTCAAGGGGAAAACACAATTCGATTTGCATTTTTTTCTGGGCCATACTATAATGTTTCTAAATTTGTGCTTCCCGCCCTGCCGGGGCCGGAATCCCGAAAAAAGGAGACGCCGCCTATGCTCACCACCATCATTCCCCAGGGGTACGCCCCCCTGCTCAACCTGTACGACACCCAGAAGGCCATCGGCCTGCTCAAGCGGCTGTTCGAGGACGATCTGGGCGGCTCGCTGAACCTGCGCCGGGTGTCCGCGCCGCTGTTTGTGGAGGCGTCCACCGGGCTGAACGACGATCTCAACGGCGTGGAGCGGGCGGTGTCCTTCGACGTACCCGACGCGGGGCGGGACGCCCAGGTGGTCCACTCCCTGGCGAAATGGAAGCGGATGGCCCTCCACCGCTACCAGTTCTCCGTGGGGGAGGGGCTGTATACCGACATGAACGCCATCCGCCGGGACGAGGAGCTGGACAACCTCCACTCGGTCTACGTGGACCAGTGGGACTGGGAGAAGGTCATCGCCCCCCGGGACCGAAATGTGGATTACTTAAAGTCGGTGGTGAACACCATCGTCAACGCCCTGGCCAACACCCAGGCCACCCTGCGCTCGGTGTACCCCCAGCTCACCCCCCTGCCCCTGATTGACCGGGCGGTGTCCTTCGTCACCGCCCAGGAGCTGGAGGACCAGTGGCCCGGGCTTTCCCCCAGGGAGCGGGAGGACGCCTGGGTGAAGGAGCACCCCACCACCTTCCTGATGGGCATCGGCGGGGCCCTGCGCTCCGGCACCCCCCACGACGGCCGCGCCCCGGACTACGACGACTGGACGCTGAACGGGGACATCCTGCTGTGGAACCCCCTGCTGGGCCGGGCCTTCGAGATCTCGTCCATGGGCATCCGGGTAAGCCCCGAGTCCCTGGACCGCCAGCTTTCCGTCTCCGGCCACGACGAGCGGCGGGAGCTGTCCTTCCACAGGGCCCTGCTGGCGGGGGAGCTGCCCTTGACCATCGGCGGCGGCATCGGGCAGAGCCGGGTGTCCATGTACCTGCTGGGCAAGGCCCACATCGGAGAGGTGCAGGCGTCCATCTGGGACCCCCGCACCATTGAGGCTTGCAAAGAGGCGGGGGTGATTTTGCTGTGAGGGAGGACGAAACCAGGGAGGAGAAGCAGGGCCGGCTGAACGCCGGCAGCGCGGCCAAGGCGGGCATCAGCTTCGGCAGCGCGCTGGCCATGGTGATCAGCTACACCACCTGGCATTCCGTGGGCTGGGCCATCTTCCACGGGCTGCTGAGCTGGGCCTATGTGATCTACTTTGTCCTGCGGTATTGAGGGAACGGCCCCGCTCTTTCGAGCGGGGCCGTTTTTTGCCGCCCGTCCGCCCAAACCGACCGTCCGTCCCGGATCGCTGGACATTTGGCCGGGGCGCGGGTATACTACAATCACAGCGAAAGGGGGGAGCATCCGTGAAGGTGGAAGTGCAGATCGACCCGGCCTTGGACCAGCCGGAGATCATCCTCCGGGTCCCCCAGTCCTGCGCCGAGGTGGAGGAGCTGGCCCAGAAGCTGCGGGAGGCCGCCCTGTCCCGGCCCTTCACCGTCTACACCCAGCGGGAGGCGGTGCGGGTGGGCCGTCCCGCCGTGCTGCGGTTCTACGCCGAGGACAAGGGCGTGTTCTGCCAGACCGCCCAGGGGGTGTACACCGTCCGCCAGCGGCTGTACGAGCTGGAGGAGGAGCTGGGGGGGACGAAATTCGTCCGGGTGTCCAACTCGGAGATCGTGAACCTGGACCGGGTGGCGGCGTTGGACCTGACCCTGGCGGGCACCATTAAAATGACCCTGGAGGGCGGGACGGTGTGCTGGGTGTCCCGGCGGTACGTGAAGAAGATCAAGCAGGCCCTGGGACTGTGAGCGGCCATCCGTAGGGGAGGGGCTTGCCCCTCCCGGGAAACAGAGGGCACATCGGAACGGCGGGAGGGGCAAGCCCCTCCCCTACACCACAAGGAGGTATCGCTTATGGAGGAATTGAAACGGCAATGGCTTCCCCGGGTGCTCATCGGCGGGTGTATAGGGATCGCCGCCCACCTGCTGCTGGGCTACCTGCTGGGCTGCTTCAACCTGTTCGGCCCCGCCTACTTCCGCGGCTTCCGGTTCCCGGACTGCGGTTTCTCCAACTGGAACCGGCATTTGGAATGGGTGGGCGTCCTGATTTCCTTCGCCCTGTTCGCCCTGTTCGGCGGGGAGGTGGGCATCGCCACCCTGCCCTTCGCCGACAGCGGCAAAGAGCTGGTGGCCCGCTCGCTGATCCACTACGCCGCCACCACGGCTACGGTGTCGGTGTGGGTGGTGCTGAATTACGGGTGGCACGGGACGCTGCCCACCTTTCTGGTTCCCCTGACCCTGGTATACCTCATCGTCTGGCTGGGACGCTGGGTGGGGTGGTATACGGAGGTGGCCGTCCTCCGGGAGAAGCTGGGGCTGGCCCCCGGCCCCTCTCCCCTCCACTGGCGGGAGTCCCTGCCCTATGTGGGCTTCGCGGCCTTCCTGTGTCTGGCCCTGCCCCTGGCCCTGCGGCTGCTGGACGACGCCACACCCGTTTTAAGCGTCCTGTACGGCTGGCTGCTGCTGCCCGTGGGCGGGTTCATGTCCGGGCTGTCCCTGGGGCGGCGGCACGGCTTCTGCCCCATCTACCCGGCGGCGTGCGTGATGTTCATCCTGATCTTCATTCCCCTGGCCCGGCTGTGCTCCAACATCTCGGACGGGGAGCTGATCCCCATCGCCCTGGTGTGCGCCCTGGCGGGCAACCTGGCGGGGGCGGCCCTGCTCCGGCGGAAGCGTCAAAAAGCGGATTTATGCGGACGGGAGGGTTCCTGAATGTACCAAATTCCCTATTTCGCCCTGGCGGGCCTGCTGGTGACCTTCGGCGTCCCGGTGGCCCTGATGGCGGCCTGCGGTCTGGCCCAGCTCCGGCTGGCCCAGACCCTCAACCCCTGCGCCTTCCCCCTGCCCGTCTCCACGGGACTGGCCCTGGGGCTGGCCCTGTATGTGCGCTCCACCCTGTCCGGCTGGGGGGTGCTGGCGGCCCAGGTGCTGGTGTACTGGGGGCAGGGGGCCTTTGCCGGGTCGGCGGCGGGCTGGGCGGCGGTGTACGCGGCGCGGTATCAAAAACGGAAGGGGTTGAAATTCCCGTGAAAAAACAGACCCGGATTTACAACGTGATCTTTCCCATCTGGCTCCTGATCCTGTTCCCCCAGCTTCTGGTGTACGTCCTCCCCGGCAACCTGATCATCGACTGCGCCGTGCTGTGGTTCACCCTGCTGGCCCTGAAGCACACCCAGAAGGGGGCGGTGGTGAAAAAGCTGTGGTGGAAATTCTGGCTGCTGGGCTTCGCCGCCGACCTGATCGGCGTGGCGTGGATGTTCCTGGGGTGGCTGCTGTCCATCCCCTTTGAGGATTGGTGGACGGACACCCTGCGCTATATCATGTACGACCCCTTCGGGCACCCCCTGGCCTTCCTGTGGACGCTGGGCGGCGTGGCCCTGGCAGGCGTGTGCATCTACTTCTTCGACAGGCGGGCCATGAAGTCCTGCGAGCCGCTGGACGGCAGGCAGCGGCACATCGCCGCCCTGGCGATGGCCATCGCCACCGCCCCCTGGCTGTTCTTTATCCCCGCCCCCCTGTAACAGGAGGGGCCGAAGGCGAGACCTTTGGCCCTTCTTTTTTCCCCGCGCTCTTGCAAAACCGGAAAAAGATGATATACTATTTCCACGCTTTATCCCCGCCCCCGGCGGGATCAGACTATCAGGAATTGAGGGAACGCATATGGAACGCATTACCATCGCCTCCGTTTTTGCCGGCAGCGAACGCCTGGGCGGCCAGACCGTCACCGTCATGGGCTGGGCCCGCACCATCCGGGACATGAAAACCTTCGGCTTCATCGAGCTGAACGACGGCTCCTGCTTCAAAAACCTGCAAATCGTCATGGACGCCAACGCCCTGGACAACTATAAGGAGATCGCCGCCCAGAACGTGGGCGCGGCCCTGGTGGTCACCGGCACCGTGGCCCTCACGCCGGAGGCCAAGCAGCCCCTGGAGGTCAAGGCCGCCTCCATCGCGGTGGAGGGCCCCTCCTCCCCGGAGTACCCCCTCCAGAAGAAACGCCACAGCGTGGAGTACCTGCGCACCATCCAGCACCTGCGGCCCCGGACCAACCTGTTCTCCGCCGCCTTTCGGGTGCGGAGCGTGGCCGCCCACGCCGTCCACTGCTTCTTCCAGGACCGGGGCTTCGTCTACGTCCACACCCCCATCATCACCGCCTCCGACTGCGAGGGCGCGGGGGAGATGTTCCAGGTCACCACCCTGGACATGGGCAATCCGCCCCGTCTGGAGGACGGCTCGGTGGACTTCTCCAAGGACTTCTTCGGCAAGCACGCCAACCTCACCGTGTCCGGCCAGCTCAACGCGGAGAACTTCGCCATGGCCTTCGGCAGCGTGTACACCTTCGGCCCCACCTTCCGGGCGGAGAACTCCAACACCCAGCGGCACGCCGCCGAGTTCTGGATGATCGAGCCGGAGATGGCCTTTGCCGACCTGGCGGACGACATGGACACGGCGGAGGCCATGATCAAGCACATCATCAACACCGTGATGGACAAATGCCCCGACGAGATGGCCTTCTTCAACTCCTTCGTGGACAAGGGGCTGGTGGAGCGGCTCCGGCACGTGGCCTCCTCCGACTTCGCCCGGGTGAGCTACACCGACGCCATCGAGCTTCTGAAGAAGAACAACGACAGGTTCGACTACAAGGTGGAATGGGGCTGCGACCTCCAGACCGAGCACGAGCGTTACCTCACCGAGCAGGTGTTCCAAAAGCCGGTGTTCGTCACCGACTACCCCAAGGAGATCAAGGCATTCTATATGCGGCTCAACGACGACGGAAAGACCGTGGCGGCGGCGGACTGCCTGGTGCCGGGGATCGGGGAGATCATCGGCGGCTCCCAGCGGGAGGAGCGCATCGGCGTGCTGGAGAAGCGGATGGGCGAGCTGGGCCTGAATCCGGAGGACTACTGGTGGTATCTGGACCTGCGGCGGTACGGCTCCTGCCGCCACGCGGGCTTCGGCCTGGGCTTCGAGCGGATGGTGATGTACCTGACGGGCATCAGCAACATCCGGGACGTGGAGCTGCACCCCCGCACGGTGGGCAACGCGGAGTTTTAAGGCCGTTCCCCGCCCAAGGCGGGGAACGGGGTTTCCCCACACCCCAGACGCGGAGCCACACCCCCACACCGTGGGTAACGCCGAGTTTTAAGGCCGTTCCCCGCGCCGTGGGCGGTAAGCATACCCCCACACGAGGATAAGAGCACACCCCCCTGGGAAAAATTTTTCCAGGGGGGTTGACTTTTTCCCCGTTCCGCGTAAAATAGGAAGCACGCTAATGATTAGCGTGCGAATGATTGGAGGGTTCCACCATGGACGAGCGATCCGGCCTGCTGCTCCACCAGCTCCTGCGCGCCCACCACAACGCGGTGTCCGCCGCCCTGGGCGCGCGGGGGCTGCGGGACATCGGCTCCCCCCGGCTGCTGTGGGAGCTGTCCACCTTCCCCGACGACCCCGCCCAGGCCCCCACCCAAAAGGAGCTGGCCGACCGCCTCCACAGCGCGCCGCCCACCATCGCCGCCTCCCTGAAGGCGTTGGAGCGGCAGGGCTACGTGGAGCGGCGCACCGACCAGCGGGACACCCGGCGCAACCGCGTGGCCATCACCCGGAAGGGGCGGGACGCCCTCGCCCAGGGGATGGACGCCTTTTTGCAGGTGGACGCCCACCTGTACCACGGCTTCTCCCCCGAGGAGCGGGAGCAGGTCCGGCAGTTCCACCGGCGTATGCTGGCCAACCTCTACCAGATCGGCGGGGACAGGCGGCAGGAGCCGCTTTCCGATCCCCTGGGCCCGCCGCCGGAGCCCTCCCCGCAACCCTTTGAAAGGAAGTGTGACCTTTGCTGAAACGCCTTGCCTCCTACCTGCGGGGCTATGAACGGTACGCCGCGGCCTCCCCCCTGCTGGTGGTGGCGGAAACCCTGTGCGAGCTGGTGCTCCCCCTGCTCATGGCCCGGATCATCAACGAGGGCATTGAGGGGAACGACATGGCGGTGATCTGGCAGTCCGGCGGGCTGATGGTGCTGGTGGCCGTCCTCGCCACGGCGGCGGGAGGGGCCGCCGCCCGCTGCGCCGCCTACGCCGCCCAGGGCCTGGGGGCCAACCTGCGCCGGGCGGAGTTTGAGAAAATCGCCTCCTTCTCCTTCGCGGACATCGACCGGTTTTCCTCCTCCTCCCTCATCACCCGGCTCACCAACGACCTGACCAACGTGCAGAACGTGGCGGTGATGTGCCTGCGCATCCTCATCCGGGGCGTCACCATGACCGTGGCCAGCGTGATCCTCACCCTGTCCCTCAGCCCCCGCCTGGCCCTGGTGGTGTGCGTGGTGCTGCCCTTCATGGCGGCGGCCCTGGGCCTGCTGATGAAGATCTGCTTCCCCCTGTTCGAGAAGATGCAGAAGGCCCTGGACCACCTGAACGAGACGGTGCAGGAAAACCTCATCGCCGTCCGGGTGGTGAAGTCCTACGTCCGGGAAAACCACGAGCGGGAGAAGTTTTTCGACGCCAACAACGGCTTCACCGCCGCCGGGCTTCAGGCGGTGCTGCGGATTGTGGCCGTCCAGCCCGTGATGATGATCTGCTTCGCCGCCGCCACGGTGCTGGTGCTCTACAACGGCGGCAATCTGGTGCTCAGCGGCGGGCTGAACATCGGCGATCTCCAGGCCGTCACCGGATACATCATGCAGATCCTCATGTCCGCCATGATGATCGGCATGGCGGTGCTCCAATACACCCGGGCCCAGGCGTCCATCCGCCGGGTGTTCGAGGTGCTGGACGCGGAAAGTGCCATCACCGGCGGCGGCGCGGACCGCCTGCCCGCCCCCCGGGGCCGGGTGGAGTTCCGGGACGTGTCCTTCCGCTACCAGACCGACGGGACGGGGGAGGACGTGCTCAAGCACATCAGCCTCACCGTGGAGCCGGGGGAGTTCGTGGCCATCGTGGGCGGCACCGGCACCGGAAAGTCCTCCCTGGTGAACCTGATCCCCCGGTTCTACGACGTGCACCGGGGCCAGGTGCTGGTGGACGGGCTGGACGTGCGGGACTACCCCCTGGACGGCCTCCGGGGCCGCATCGGCATGGTGCTGCAAAATAACGTGCTGTTCTCCGGCACCATCCGGGAAAACCTGCTCTGGGGCAACGAAAACGCCTCGGAGGAGGAGCTGGCGCAGGCGGCGAGGGACGCCCAGGCCTACGACTTCATCACCTCCTTCCCCGACGGCTTCGACACCAATCTGGAGCAGGGGGGCGTGAACGTGTCCGGCGGGCAGAAGCAGCGTCTGTGCATCGCCCGGGCCATGGTGCGCAAACCCGCCGTGCTCATCCTGGACGACTCCACCTCCGCCGTGGACTCCGCCACCGAGGGGCGCATACGGGAGTCCTTCCGGGAGAACCTGAAGGGCACCACCGTCATCATCATCGCCCAGCGGATCAGCTCGGTGCAGTACGCCGACAAGATCGTGGTGC
Source organism: uncultured Oscillospiraceae bacterium (assembly GCA_910585265.1). Taxonomy (GTDB): domain Bacteria; phylum Bacillota; class Clostridia; order Oscillospirales; family Oscillospiraceae; genus Enterenecus. The sequence goes on from CAJUCA010000013.1 coordinate 54,535, forward strand.
TGGACGAGGGCACGGTGTCCGCCGTGGGCACCCACAGCGAATTGATGGAAACCAGCCCGATCTACCGGGAGATCTACGATTCCCAGCAGGAAGGAGGCGGGGACAATGGCTGAGCACGGACCCCACCACGGCCCCCACGGGCGGGGCGGCTTCGGCAAGCCCAAAAACCTGCGCCGCACCGCCCTGCGGACCCTGAAGTATATCGCCGCCAGGCCCGCCCTGCTGGCGGCGGCCCTGGCCTGCGTGGTGGTCTCCGCCCTGCTGGGCGTGGCCGCCACCTACCTGCAAAAGCCCATCATCGACGATATCACCCTGGCCTTCCGGGCGGGGCAGACCCAGCTGCCCTCCCTGCTGGCCGGCTGCCTGCGGCTCATCGGGGTGTACGCCCTGGCGGCAATCTGCTCCTACGTCCAGTCCAACCTGATGGCCCAGATGGCCCAGAAGGGCTGCAACCGCCTGCGCCGGGAGCTGTTCGACAAGCTCCAGGAGCTGCCCCTGAGCTACTTCGACGCCCACACCCACGGGGAGCTGATGAGCCGCTTCACCAACGACGCGGACAACGTGCAGACCGCCCTGGAGCAGTCGGTGGTGCAGCTGCTGTCCAGCGTCATCACCTTCACGGGGGTGGTGGCCATGATGGTCACCCTGTCCCCCCCGCTGTTCCTGGCCACGGTGGTGATGCTGGCGGCGGTGACGGCGGTGTTCCTGGTGTTCGGCAAGCGCAGCCGGAAGTATTACGCCCGGCAGCAGGCCGCCCTGGGCGCGGTAAACGGCAACATCCAGGAGATGATCGAGGGGATGAAGGTGGTCAAAGCCTTCAACCACGAGGAGCAGGCCAAGGCCCGGTTCAACGCCCTCAACGAGGACTACCGGGCGGCGGCCAGCGAGGCGGGGTTCTACTCCACCGCCATCATGCCGGTGGCCTCCAACCTCACCAACGTGGGCTATGCCGTCACCGCCGTGCTGGGGGGACTGCTGGCCATGGGCGGCGGGGGCCTGTCCGGGTTCACCTTAGGCTCCCTGGTGATCTATTTGCAGTATAACCGGCAGGTCACCCAGCCGGTGAACCAGATCTCCATGCAGATGACCTCCCTGCTGTCCGCCATGGCGGGCGCGGAGCGCATCTTCGCCGTCATGGACGCCCAGCCCGAGGCGGACCGGGGCAGAGTTACCCTGGTGCCCGTGGAGAAGGACGCCAACGGCTCCCTGTCCAGATTCAGCGGCCCGGGGCGGCCCCGGGCCTGGGCCTGGAAGGTGCCCCGGGACTGCGGGCTGACCCTGGTGCCCGTGCTGGTGGGTGCGGACGAGGCCCTCACCGAGCTGGGCCAGGCGGACGGGGCGGGGGATCGCCTCAGGCTCCTGCCCCCCAACGTGTATTCCGAGACCGGCCAGTGGGTGCGGATCGGCCCGGACGGGGAGCTTACCCCCGTCACGGCGGAGGAGATGGCCTCCCACGGCTGGGCCTGGAAGTACCCCGGCCCCGACGGGGCGGTGGGCCTGCACCTTATCCGGGGGGCGGTGCGCAACGTCCCCGGCGAGGACTTCTGCTGCACCGAGCTGCGGGGGGCGGTGCGCCTGAACCAGGTGGACTTCTCCTATGTGGAGGGCAAGCGGATTCTGAAGGAGGTCACCGTCTACGCCAACCCGGGGCAGAAGATCGCCTTCGTGGGCTCCACCGGGGCGGGCAAGACCACCGTCACCAACCTGATCAACCGCTTTTACGAAATCCAGGGGGGCCTGATCACCTGCGACGGCATCGACGTGCGGGACATTGAGAAGGACTCCCTCCGGCTGAGCCAGGGGGCGGTGCTCCAGGACACCCACCTGTTCACCGGCACGGTGATGGACAACATCCGCTACGGACGGCTGGACGCCACCGACGAGGAGTGCGTCCAGGCCGCCAAAACCGCCAACGCCGACGGCTTCATCCGCCGCCTGCCGGAGGGCTACCACACCATGCTCACCGGGGACGGGGCCAACCTGTCCCAGGGCCAGCGGCAGCTGCTGTCCATCGCCCGGGCGGCGGTGAAGGACCCGCCCATCATGGTGCTGGACGAGGCCACCTCCTCCATCGACACCCGCACCGAGCGGCACATACAGCAGGGCATGGACGCCCTGATGGAGGGGCGGACGGTGTTCGTCATCGCCCACCGTTTGTCTACCGTCCGCAACGCGGACTGCATCGTGGTCATCGAGGGGGGCCGGATCATGGAGAAGGGGAGCCACGCCCAGCTCATGGAGGAGAAGGGGCGGTACTACCAGCTCTATACCGGGCAGTTTGAATTGGAATAGAACCGCGTCGCGAACAGGCGCAGCGTGACAACGCGGCAAACGGAAAGGGGAGGCCCCGCGGGGCTTCCCCCTTCTGCTGTTTTGTGGTAGAATAGGAGAAAAGCCCTCCCTCCAAGGGGGGCGATGCTTGCCACAGGCACACACCGCCCCCTTTTAGGGGGAAGGTGCCCCAGTGCGCACACTGGGGCGGATGAGGGGGCGGACGTGCGGCGCACCTAATCTCTCATTGAGGGCAGGGGCGCACCCCCTACGCGCCCCCTCATCAGTCAGCCTCCGGCTGACAGCTTCCCCCCTGTGGGGGGAAGCCTTGGAGGGCACAGAACCACAAGAGAGGAGGAACGCCCATGTCCGTCGTCACCCGCCAATTCCAAATGGTCTACCTCCTGTTGGAACGGGGCCGCATGACCGCCGCCGAGCTGGCGGAGCGGCTGGAGGTGTCCCAGCGCACCGTGCTGCGGGACGTGGACGCCCTTTCCGCCGCCGGGGTGCCCGTCTACACCACCCAGGGGGCCGGGGGCGGGGTGGACCTCCTGCCGGGGCACGTGCTGGACCGGGCCGCCCTGTCCGACCAGGAGCAGCGGCAGCTACTGCTGGCCCTGCAAAGCCTCCCGGCGGGGGAGGGGGAGCAGGCCCTCACCAAGCTGTCCGCCCTGTTCCGCCGGGAGCGGGAGGACTGGCTCCAGGTGGACCTGACCCGCTGGGGGGCGGGGGCGGCGGACAATGAAACGTTCCAGCTTTTGAAGCGGGCGGCCCTGGAGCGGCAGATCCTCCGGTTCCACTACGCCAGCTCCTACGGCTCCACCACGCCCCGGCGGGTGCTCCCCGCCCGGCTGGTATTCAAGGGACAGGGGTGGTATTTGCAGGCCTTCGATCTGGACCGGGAGGACTACCGCACCTTCCGCCTGTCCCGCATTCTCTCCCCCCAGCCCACCGGGGAGACCTTCCACCGCCGCCTGGAGCCGCCGGAGGCGGACTACTCCGGCGAGATCCCGCCCCTGTTCCGGGCGGAGGTCCGTCTGCGCTTTGCCCCCGCCCTGGCCTACCGGGTGTACGACGAGTTCGACCAGAGCTGCGTGGCCGTCCAGCCCGACGGCGCGCTGGTGGTGGAGACGGTGCTGCCGGAGGACCAGTGGCTGTACGGCTACCTGCTCAGCTTCGGCACCGGGGTGGAGGTGCTCTCGCCAGCCCTCCTGCGGCGGAGGCTGGCGGCCCTGGGCCGGGAAATTTATTTCGCCCATTCCTCGGAACCTGACACACCCTGTCAGGTTTCCGGTGGTATGCTGGAGCCATCCAAACCAAAGGAGGTTCCAGCCATGGAACAATACAAAGACATGACCTTTTGCCAGTCCTGCGGGATGCCCCTGGCCCCCGGCACCGCCCACGGCACCGAGGCGGACGGCTCCGCCAGCCCGGACTACTGCTCCTACTGCTACCAGGACGGAAAATTCGCGGGGGAGATGACCATGGACGAGATGATCGACTTCTGCGCCCCCATGATGGCCCAGGGCAATCCGGGCATGACGGAGGATCAGGCCAAGGTTCAGATGCGGCAGTTTTTCCCCATGCTGAAGCGGTGGAGGAAGTAAGAAGCGCGAGGGAATAGGAACCCCCCGGCGAAGCCGGGGGTTCTTCCTATACGGGCAAAGCCCTAT